>JAIRVW010000256.1 GCA_031253705.1 Brucellaceae bacterium | reverse complement strand
AGCCGCCGTTATCGTGCGGAAACCCGTGACGGCAAATGGCATTTGTCGGACGAACTGGCAGCACAGGCCTATCTTGCCGCGCGATTGCCAGCGACCTTTGCCGCAGTTACCTCTGCTTTGCAGCAGACGGCGGATCGTATTGCGGATTTTGCACCGCGCAGTCATCTGGATATCGGGGCAGGGCCCGGCACTGCATTATGGGCTGCCTCCGGCGTCTGGCCGGAGATTGATCAAGCCTTATTACTGGAAGGCAGTCAGGCAATCCGCGCCGTTGGTGAAAAACTGTCCGCCCATGCACCGGTGGCGGATGTGCAATGGCATTCTGCCGATGTGACGGGCGGTTTAAAAGATGCGCAGGCTGCAGAACTGGTGACTGTGGCCTATGTGCTGGATGAGCTGAGCGAACCGGTACGGCAAAAACTGATTGCACAATTATGGGCTCTGACCGAAGGCGTGTTTGTCATCATAGAGCCGGGGACACCGGCCGGCTGGCAGCGCATTCTGGATGCACGGGGGCAATTGCAGGCTTTGGGCGCGCATATTGCTGCGCCTTGTACCCATCATCAGTCCTGCGCGGTGCAGGCACCGGACTGGTGCCATTTCTCGCGCAGAGTAGCGCGTTCTAAAATTCACCGCCTGACCAAGGAGGCGGATGTGCCTTGGGAAGATGAGAAGTTCAGCTATCTGGCGGTTAGTCGTCAGCCGGCTCCGCTTACAGGGCAGCGTGTGCTGATGCAGCCGAAAACCGGCGGCGGTAAGGTCATTGCCAAATTATGCGGGGCTGACGGACGCGTGGCAGAACAACTGATCACCAAGCGTGATAAAGCGCTATTTGCCGAATTGCGCCGTGCTGATTGGGGCGATCTGGTCGGCGCTGAATAATTGGCAGAAAGAAAAAGCCCTGCGTGAGTTATCACGCAGGGCTTAAAATTTGTGCACTTCAAAGGACTTATTAAGCGTCCTTTATCATGCGACACGCGTTTGTCGCCTTGGGAGACATCAGAAGCGGTAAGTGATACCGGTACCGATCAGCCATGGGTCAAGCTTGGCTTTACCGCTCAGCTCGGCGCCGCCCACAGTCACGTCGAAATTAGGACGCAGATAGAGTTTCTTGACGTCGAAGTTGAAGCCCCAGTGATCGTCGATCATATAGTCGAAACCAACCTGAAGCGCACCGCCGAAAGTGTTCTTAACTTTCAGATAATCAGCGCTGCTGGCTTTCTGATTATAGAAGAAAGTGTAGTTCACACCGGCACCGATATATGGCTTGAAAGCGCCGAAATCAGTGAAGTGGTACTGCAGGGTCAGGGTTGGCGGCAGCAGCCATGTTTTGCCGACTTTATCGAGACCTTCGATTGTGCCTGCGCCGTTAATATTGGCATAGGTGGTGCCAAGGATCAGTTCAGCAGCAAGATTATTGGTGAAGTAATAGGAAATATCGAGTTCCGGTACGATGGTCTTCGAGACATCCAGATCGGAACCGTCAATGCCGTTCACATAGCCGCTGTTCTGCGGAATAACGCCGAGTGCGCGAACGCGAACCTGCCACGGGCTCAGTGCGATCGGAAATGCTTCGGTTGCCTGTGGTTCAACCGGTGCGATAACGGCATCGGCAGCCAGTGCAGACTGTGCTGCAAGAGCAGTGAGAGCGGTTGCGGCCAGAAGGGCGCATGTGCGACGGTTTGCCTGGAAAAATGCCATGTCAGAGATCCTCAATGCTCAGGAATATGTATGGTAATTTAAGCGTTGCTTATGAATGCATGTAAAATGCCAAGCAGCAAGGAACTCTCCATTGATTGAAATCAATTGAAGGCAGCAAAACACCGCATTACAGTTTGTTTGTAATGCGGTGTGATAAAATTGACACGTTGAGTCAGGTGCTCTTTTATAATTATACAGATGAATTGTATGTATAGTTCAATTTTTAAATCGGTTTATCTTGATTTTAAAAGTAATAAGTGAGGTGATTTGCGGATGTATATTTTAAAGACTGTTGCGGTCATGCGGAGCATTATAGTCTAGTTCCGGCCCTGAAGGTACAATTCCTGTCGGGTTGATGGTTTTGTGGCTCATATAGTAATGGTTCTTAATATGTGTGAAGTTAACCGTGTCTGAAACACCCGGTACCTGATAGAGCTCACGCACATAATTCGAGATGTTCGGATAATCGGCAATCCGTGCCTTGTTACATTTGAAATGCCCGACATAGACGGGATCAAAGCGGATCAGGGTGGTGAATAAACGCCAGTCTGCTTCTGTCAGGCGTGAACCGGTCAGGTAGCGCTGCTCAGCGAGAATAGCTTCAATCTTATCCAGCGCATCAAAGACATTCTGATAGGCTTCTTCATAGGCATCTTGTGCTGTAGCAAAGCCTGCACGGTAAACGCCGTTGTTGATATTCGGATAGATAAAATCATTCAGCGCATCAATTTCTGCACGCAGATCTTCCGGATAAAAATCCTGCGATGCGTCGCCGAATGCATTGAAGGCCGTATTGAGCATACGAATGATTTCAGCGGACTCATTGGAAACAATCGTCTGTTGCTGCTTGTCCCACAGCACAGGCACAGTGACGCGGCCGGAATAGTCCGGATCGGCACGGGTGTAAATTTCATAGAGACGTTTCGCACCGTAGAGATGATCCGGTGTTGCACCGTCTTTGCCGGTCAGCGTCCA
Source organism: Brucellaceae bacterium (assembly GCA_031253705.1). Taxonomy (GTDB): domain Bacteria; phylum Pseudomonadota; class Alphaproteobacteria; order Rhizobiales; family Rhizobiaceae; genus Pseudochrobactrum. The sequence continues at coordinate 1,253 of JAIRVW010000256.1, read as the reverse complement.
GCCTTCTTCTGCCATCAGATAATCAACGACCGAAACACTGATGATATTTTCCAGTTTTTTCAGTGCGCGGAAAATTAATGTGCGGTGTGCCCACGGACAGGCCAGTGAGACATAAAGGTGATAACGGCCGGCTTCCGCTTTGAAGCCGCCTTTGCCGGTTGGTCCTGCACTGCCGTCTGCGGTGACCCAGTTGCGGAATTGTGAGGCGGAACGGACAAAACGGCCTTCGGTCGCCTTGGTGTCATACCATTGGTCGTGCCATTTGCCGTCAACTAAAAGACCCATGTGAACATTCCTTCTTTGAGACTGTGCAACCGGATTGCTCATCTACAGTTGCTGCCAATAAATTCTGATCTTTAATGTAATGCATAATGCCGGAATGTCTCGTCTGATCTGGCGGTTTTTGCGCACCACGCTGTCCTGAAAACAGGACGATGCGGCGGGCGGATACTCGTGAGCGGTAGAATAATATTATGTTTGGGGGAGACTTTACGACCAAAAAGAATAATGCTAAGGACGATTATCCGCATCAGCTGCGGCCATTCATAATTCAGGAGACCAGAATTGACAGGACTACAGTTCATCCGACGATGAAATTGTAAACGGTGCGCGGCACCGGTGGATACCTGTTTGCGTTTTATGCCCTCTGACGGCGAATAAAAAACGCGGAAATTCTGAAACAACTCTCTGAAATAGTGATGTGCCATGTTGCAGTCTGATCTGACTTATGCGCAGGAAACCTGTGCCCACGATGCGGAAATCGAAGAAATCAATGCGCTTGCTTTTGGTCCGGGCAGATTTGTCCGTGCGGCTGCACGTATCCGTGAGGGCGGGGCGCATGACCGTGATTTGTCCTTTGTGGCGCTGCATGGCGGGCGGGTGATCGGTTCCATCAGAATGACACCGATTGCGATTGGCACCACACCGGCTTTACTGCTGGGGCCGCTGGTTGTGCGGGATGGCTGGAAAAGCCGCGGCATTGGTAAGATTTTGATGAACCAGTCGATGGAAGCCTCTGCGAAAGCGGGACACAGGCTGAGCCTGTTGGTTGGCGATGCACCTTATTACAATAGTTTCGGCTTTGTGAAAGTGGATGCCGGCAAGGTCATTATGCCTGCGCCGGTTAATCCGGAGCGGTTGTTAGCGCGTATTCTGCCGGGTGCTGAAGGGCTGGCGGGCCCGTCGCTTAACCAGCTGGAAGGTGCGGAAAAGCATATCAATCAGCTTTGACAACAAACAAAAAAGCGGCTTCA
>JAIRVW010000226.1 GCA_031253705.1 Brucellaceae bacterium | reverse complement strand
TAATCTCGGACAGGCTGGCCGGTGCTACCAGATAATCTGAAACGCCGTTGCGGATCAGTTCGCGATAAAGGCGGACTTCGTTACTGCGTCCGATGATCAGAACACGCGTGCCGCTGTCACAGACATCGGCAAGCTGCATAATGTCCTGCAGCAGCTGATCCGGCCCGGCCGCACTTTCGAGAATGATGAGATGTGGTGTGGATGTGCTCTGATAGGCTTCAAGTGCGGTTTGAATACCGCCGGAAAGGATTTGCCAGCGGGTACGCGTCAGTCTCCTGTCCTGCGCACAGGCCTGAAGCACGGACAAGCCTGCCTCGGTTTCGCAGAAAGCATCAATATTCAGACGTGGCAGCGGACGGATATCGCGCATATCCGCGCCGGAATCCTGAAACATATCTGTTGATGTGACATTGTTTTCCACGATCACGACCCTTGTTTAAAACTGAGGCATCCGGTTTGCAGTCAATTTCGGTGCAAACCGGATTGTTTTGGTATATTGGCTGGCCAGTCCGGCCGCAGACATTAATAATTAACGAGCTGTGTACGCTTGTCTTGCCAGATTTCGGTTGGTGTCGGAGACTTGTTTTCATAGCCTTCTTTGCCGCTGATGACGCGGTCGTTACGCGTGCCGTTGAGTGGCGCTGTCGCGCGCGGTCCAAGGAAATCTGCCGGATTGGCAACCTGTGCAGCTAAATTAGCCTGTGATGCGCAACCGAAATTGGCATAATGCTTATTTTCAGCGGTGTTCAGCATATCGTCCGGCCAGCGTCCGCAAGGGCCTGTACCTGCAGTCATGGCGTAATAGCTGATGCGAACCGGTGCGGAGATTTGCTGGTTGTTGACCTGATAGCTCTGGGTGGCAATGTTGCTGGCCAGAACGCCGCCCTGTCTCAGCACCGCTGCAATATCTGTGCTGATACGATAGGCAGCTGTCTGATTGGCACTACCTTCCGGTAGCAGAATAAAGACCATACCGGAACCCTGACGACGATAGCCATCGACTGCATTCTGGACAATGCTACGCTGAGTAAGACTCAGTTTTTTATCATTCCGGCTGACCGGAATATCAGCGGTGCGCTCACGCTCCTGAATGGTAATCGGATGATTGGTCCGATAATCATCCGGTACAGCACCAACGGTGACATGATGGGTATTGGCACAACCAGTCAAAGCCATGATCATGAGCAGGCTGCCACTGATGATAACGGAGCGGGTGTGCGGAAATTGAAATTTTGTCATGATGCCTGCCCTTCTTATTTGTAAATGAAGCCGACAACGCCGTTATAGCGGCCGTTTGGCAGGTTGGTTTTTGCTGTGCCGTAAACACGGTTGACTTTGCCCAGAACAAAGCCAGCAGCATCACTTGGTGGCGCCAGATTGTCATCCGGACGTGCCAGTTCTGTGCGTGCGGTTGAGCGCACCAGATATGGTGTGACGATCACAACCAGTTCTGATTCATTGCGCTGGAACTGACGGCTGCGGAACAGAGTTCCGAGTACCGGAATTTTTGACAGCCCCGGTGTGCCGTTGATGGACTGACGCGTTTCATCACGGATCAGGCCGCCGATCATCATCGAGCCGCCGGATGGCATTTCTACCGTTGTGTCTGCAATACGTTTGCGCAGCGAGATGATATTCGCACTGAATTCACCGCTACTTTGTGTTGCAGAACCTTCTGTCGTTGGCTCGGAAACAGACGTCCGGACTTTCAGCGAGATACGTCCTGGCCCCAGAACCGTAGGCATAAACTCCAGACCGATACCATATTCAATTTTGGCCAGTGTGTTTTTACGTTTACCGTCGTCCTGATAATCAACGCTATCGAGAACATTGTATTCACCGCCAACCTGAAAGGCGGCTTTTTCTCCGGAAATTGCAGTCAGTGTCGGTTCAGCAAGGGTTTTCATTACGCCGGCCGTTTCCATGGCTTGCAGATAACCACGGAAATTACTTGTTTGAATGCCGAGGGTATTTGCCCCGCCAGGTGCCGGCAAATTCCCCGCCAGACCACTGAAAGTCACACCATTTGTCGTGGCTGCTCCGACCATATTAACGCCGAGCTGTTTCATAACCGTACGGCTGACTTCAGCGACGGTTACTTTCAGGGTCACCTGATCTTCACCTGAAATGGTAATCAGGTTGATAATTTTACTCGCACGCCGTGCTTCCTGATTAGAGCCGGTAGAGATCGTGATACTGTTGTCAGAGGCAGACGTGGAATCTGATCTGTATTGATTGGTCGTTGCCTCACCACCGGAGACCAGCAGTTCAGCAAGTTTTGCTGCCTGCGCGGCATCCTGAGGTGTCTGAACGGTTCCGGTCAGCACAATATTATCGTTGATCAGTTCGATTTTGATGTCTGACCCCGGAATATATTTGCGCAGAGAAGATGAAAGGCTGCTGACATCGCGCTCGATTTTCAGGTCAAGACTGGCAATCTGCTCACCGTCTTTACCAAAGACAATAATATTGGTTTGGCCGACAGTTTTACCGAACAGGTAGATACGGCGCGCTGTACGCGTGACAGCATCGGCGGTTGCAGGGTTTGCAACCAGAATATCATAGGCATCCTGCGGGAGATCAACCACAACGGATTTTCCGAGCCCCAGATTAACCTGTTGCGAGCGGCCGGCGCTGTAAATCTGCACATCCTGCGCCAGTGCGGCTTGCGGGATAATCGTTGGTATGACCAATGCAGCCGAAAGAAACAGAACTTTAAGCTGCTGGCTGCCGTAAGTATGGGAAAAAGAAAGACGTGTCATTAGTTGGTCCCGACTTCGGTAAGATTGCCAGACTTAATCATTTTGACCGGTCCGTTTTTGGCCGGTGAGACAACGAGATAATCGGATGTAGTGGAAGGATCAGGCTCAGCATCGCGGACAGAACGCAAGGTCAGGCTGATACGGTCGGCTACAGACTGAGCCACGGCCATGATCTCTGCCTGCTCTCCGGTCACTTCGAGTGTCGCGGTGCGGCCGATAATATCTTTTTTGCCCTGGTCATCTTCTTTGATGGTTTGATCGATGGCCAAAACGCGTACATTTTCCAGAATTGTTTCTGTCAGGAACGGTACACCTGCACTCGTATTGTTACGATTTGCACGGGTGAGAATAACGTCAACACGATCACCCGGCAGAATAAAACCACCGGCAGAGCTTTCTGCGGCAATATTGGTTGCGATTGCGCGCATACCTTTTGGCAGCAGCGATGACATAAATTGCTGACCTTCACCGATCAGCTTTATTTTGCGGATTGGTTCTCCGGCCAGAATCGGAAGGCGCAGGCTCGATTTCTGCATGTCTTCCAGTGCATCGGGTGCGGCATCACGGGTGATGTAATCTGCGGAAACGGAACTTTCAGGCCACGACTGCCATTGCAACTGACCGGACAAGGATGATCCCACACTCAGATTGGAAGAGGCTGTCAGAACATCTTTCACAGGCAGAGAGGGAGCAGGGGTACTGACTTCAATCGCCGGCGGCGGTGCATCATTCATCGTCAGTGCAATATAGCCTGCGGCACCGGCAGCAAGCACGGCAACAGCCAGAATGATCAGGCGTGAAGTGTTCATTTTAAAATCCCCGCATCGAGCGTGTGTTTTGGCACATACTCTACATGCAACAGGAATCGTATAATTATGGTTAACGAACTCTTATTATTGGTTTTGTTAAAACATGTATCGCTAAAGAATTGCTATGAAATCAGGCTGTTCAGCTCACTATCGGCAGTTGCGGATAGATCCACAAACCCGCAATCGCCAGAGCAATACCATAAGGGATGCCCTTGGCAGAATCCGTCAGCCGGTAGAGAAAAGAGATATGTTCAATTTTGCTTCTGTTGATGCATTTACGCAGGAGTAAAATAAGCAAAGTCAGAATGCCGCCGGCAATAGCGCTGATCAGTAAATATTGTACAAGACCGGCGGAAAATCCGGTCCAGATTACTGTGGCGCTGATCAGTTTGGCATCACCGCCGCCCATGGCATTCAGATAAAACAGGCCAAAGCAGATAATGAGTGCCGCGCCTCCTGTCGCAAGATGCAGCAGGATGTCTTTGACCGGCAACCCGTAAAACGATGCAAGAAGTATAAAAGCCCCCGCCAGAAAAAGGCAGGCAAAATTGCTGATCTTCATGAACAAGAGATCGGAAACAGCCGCATAAATCATGGTGCCGCAAAAAGTCAGAGCGATGAGGAAAGGGAGCATGGTCTGCCTTGATACTGCAAAAATCAGGTTCGGGTTCTTTTGACAAGCAGTACTGCAAGCCTTTTACCTTCAGGTTAATGTTCAGACCGGTTTGTAAATTGGCTTTACCGCTTGGTGCCGTTGGTAAGAAGGATATGGTTTTAATCTATTAATTTTTCTTTCATCCATCTTGCGCATAGTACAGACCGTAACGAAATTTACTTTATGGCTTATAAGAATATGATAAACCTGAAAAATATACTGTTTTTAGCGCTTCTCAGTGCCGGTATTTTACCGCAGCAGGTTGCTGCCACGGAAATTCAGGCAATTCAGCTTCAGACGGATCAGGCGCATATTTTGCGTCTGGAGCGGCCGGTAAAATCCGTCATCATCGGTAATGATTCAATTGCCGATGCCGTGATGCAGGATGCAAAAACTATTATCCTCACAGGTCGCAATAATGGTGTGACCAATCTGGTTGTGATGGATAAAGACGGTGCGACGATGCTGGATGAGAAAGTCATGGTTGGACAGAATGATCTTGCCACAACACGGGTGTTCCGCAGAACCGAGATGCAGGTTCTGTCCTGCACACCGATTTGCGAACCCAAAGTTGTTTTACCAAAATCATAATTTTATTTTCTGTTGGTGATTGCTGCTGTTCTTTTTGGGAAAATTTTTGAGTGATGAGAAATCAGCCTGAAACTGCTGAACAACGGCAATCAAAAAAAACATTCCGTACTTTCTTGCGGGATGAAAAAGGCGTAACGGCAGTCGAGTTCGCGCTGGTAGCCTTTCCGTTTCTCGCATTTATTTTTATGATTATTGAGCTCGGCCTGAGTTTCACTGCTCAGCAAGTCTTGTCTTATGCAACGGAAGATATCAGCCGGCAGTTTTATATCGGTAAATTCACAGCGCAAAACACAACGCCTGAGATGGTTCGGGATAGAATTTGCAGCAGAATTAAAGCGATACCTTTGGCGGATTGTACAAGATTATCCATTAATCTGGATAATTATGCGAGTTTTGCTGATGTTCCGGTAAAAAATCTTATCACAAAAAACGGGTATTTAGGAGTGCCTGCGCGTATCAGTCTTGGCGGGCCGTCAACGATTAATCAGATCAATGTTTTGTATCGCTGGCCGGTTTTTACCAATATTCTGTATTTTACAAATCCGGCCGTTAAACCTGATGATCGCATCATACCGCTTTTTGCGACCAGTACCTGGCAGAACGAGCCATATTCATGATGACAGGTCATTGTGAAATGCTGAGGAAACTGGGATGCAAAATACAAGCTGCATATGCATGCCTACGTCGCTTTGCTCAGGATCAGCGCGGTGTGTCTGCCGTGGAGTTTGCTCTGCTTTTGCCTGTCATGGTGATTATTTATGCGGGTATTGCAGATGTTGCACGCGGTGTGGATGCAAGCCGCAAGGTTAATCGTATTGCGAGCGTTGTCGGTGATTTGGTCAGCCGGCAAATCAAAGTCATACCGGCACAGCTGGATGATATTTTTCTGATTGGTGCAACCATCATGGCACCTTCACTAAAAGCACCTGAAATTAAGATATCTTTCCTCAAAGTGGAGCAGGTGCGCGGCAACTTTGTGGTGACATTGGACTGGTCACGTAAAACGCGCGGATTTGATGACAGGAAAGGCAAAGGCCCGACCGAACTGCCGGAAAATCTGCGTAAAGAAGTGATGAATTATATTCGCGTTGAAACGCAATATACCTATGTGCCGCTTAATTCCTATGTACTGCCACCGATAGAGATGGCAGAGACATATTATGTCAGTCCGCGTTATACAAACACCATTCCCTGTGAGGCCTGCCGGTAATTTCCTTGCTTGACGCCTGCGGTGGTTTTCATGATATGCCTTTCATTAAGTTAAACTGGCAGGTTGTCTGAAGGGTATATTCTATGCGGCGGGTTATACTCATTGTGCTCGATTCATTCGGCATTGGTGGTGCGCCGGATGCCGTTTTATTCGGTGATCAGGGCGCTAATACACTGGCGACGATTGCCCGTTTTTACGCTGATAAACAGACACCGCTGGTGCTGCCGAATATGCTGGCGCTGGGTCTGGCACAGGCTGCACATTGTGCAAGCGGCAGCTTTCCTGCAGGGTTAAACGCGGATACGCCATTGCGTGGTCTCTGGGGCGCTGCCAGTGAGGTCTCAAAAGGCAAGGATACACCATCCGGTCATTGGGAGATTGCAGGGCTGCCGGTGCCGTTTGACTGGGGGTATTTCCCGCAAAACATTCCTGCTTTTCCTGAGGAATTAACGGAAGCCATTATCCGTGAAGCCCGTCTGAACGGTATTTTGGGCAATTGCCATGCATCCGGTACGGAAATTATTGCGCAGTTCGGTGAGGAACATATCCGCACCGGTAAACCGATCTTCTACACATCGTCAGATTCCGTGTTGCAGGTGGCAGCCCATGAAACACATTACGGCTTGCAGCGGCTTTATGATCTCTGTGCGGCACTGCGGGTGCTGGTTGATCCGCTCAATATCGGCCGTGTGATTGCGCGGCCATTCATTGGTGAGACGCAGGACAGTTTTGAGCGCACGGGCAACCGCCGTGATTTCGCTGTGCCGCCCCCTGCACCAACACTTTTGAATATTATCGAAGCATCAGGGCATGATGTTTATGCGGTTGGTAAAATCAGCGATATTTTTGCCGGATCGGGTGTAACGCAATTGCGCAAGGCACACGGTAATCAGGCGCTGGTCGATGCCACACTGGATGCCATGGATGAAGCCGGAGACGGCGATTTGATTTTCACAAATCTGGTCGATTTTGATATGCTCTATGGCCACAGACGCGATATTGCAGGCTATGGCGCAGCGCTTGAAACCTTTGATCAGCGTCTGCCGGAAATATTCAGCAAAATGCGTGACGGTGATGTGCTGATCCTGACGGCAGATCATGGCTGCGATCCGGGCTGGCCGGGAACAGACCATACACGCGAATCTGTGCCTGTCTTAATTGCAGGGGCAGGACAGGGTTCGATCGGCATGCGCAATAGTTTCGCGGATATCGGTAAATCCGTTGCTGCCTATCTGGGGCTTGAAAATGATCTTGCGGGTGAGGATTTTCTGACCATGCATCTTGCCCGAGCGCAGTCAGAGAAGAACGGAGGCGCAAATGCCTGAATTGCCTGAGGTGGAAACGGTACGCCGTGGTTTACAGCCGGTGATGGAAGGGGCAACCGTTGAGAAACTGGTGCTGAACCGTCCTGATTTACGCTTTCCGTTTCCCGATAATCTGAATGCGCGGTTACAGGGGCAGAAAATTATCTCTCTGGGGCGTCGCGCCAAATATCTGCTGATTGAGTTTGAAGACGGTGCCAGCCTGATCAGCCATCTCGGTATGTCCGGCTCTTACAGGATTGAGCCGGATTTACGGCTCTCCGCTGCCGGACAGACAGAGGACGGCTTTCATTATCCGCGCTCTAAAAACACAGCGCATGATCATGTTGTCTTTCACTTGCAAACTGAGACACAGGGCCCGCGTCAGGTCATTTACAATGATCCGCGCCGTTTTGGTTTTTTACTGCTCTGCGGGGCAGGGGAGCTGAACAGCCATCCGTCCCTGAAAGATCTCGGTATCGAGCCGACCGGCAACAGCTTGTCAGGTTCTGTACTTGCCGGTTTGTTCAAGGACAAAAAGGTGACTTTAAAAGCAGCGCTGCTGGATCAGCGGCTGATTGCCGGTCTCGGCAATATTTATGTCTGTGAAGCGCTGTGGCGTTCCGGCCTGTCACCGCTGCGGGCTGCCGGAGATATTGCGAAAGATCCGCAACTGGCAGAATCGCTGGCAACCTCCGTGCGCGAGGTGATCGCCGAGGCTATTATTGCCGGAGGTTCCAGTCTGCGCGATCACCGGCAGGCTGACGGGACATTGGGCTATTTCCAGCATAGTTTCGCGGTTTACGACCGCGAGGGCGAACCGTGCCGGCGCTGCGGTGCAACGGTACAGCGCATAGTGCAGAACGGGCGCTCGACGTTCTTTTGCGCGTCCTGCAGCGCCTGATCCCTTTT
>JAIRVW010000192.1 GCA_031253705.1 Brucellaceae bacterium | reverse complement strand
GCTGCAATCATTGCCTGAATGTCGGCGGCCTCTACAGGACGCATCAGTTCGGCCAGATGCGCGCCTTTCTTCGCAGGCGCCAGATGCGGGCCTTCAAGATGCAATCCCGCTACGCCCTTGTCAGCCTGTACCGCAGCCACAGCCGCAGCCATTGCCTGTGCCGTCACATCGCCGGTATCGGTAATCAGTGTCGGCAACAGACTGGTTGTACCATATGGGCGATGGCCAGCTGCGATCGTGAACATGATTTCCGGTGTTGGCCCGTCATTGAGCATCGCACCGCCACCGCCATTGACCTGCGCATCAATAAAACCGGGAGCAAGTATACCGCCTTCCAGTTCAATGATCTGCAGATTTTCCGGCAGGGCATCGCCGTCCTGTACGAGACGGACAATTTGGCCCTTCTCGGTCAGAAGCGCTGTCCGCTCATGAAAACGGTGACCGTCAAAAATACGTGCACCACGCAGCAGCTGAAATCCCATCAGACAGTCTCCGTTACCTTGTTCAGATTAAGCGGCTTATCAGGATTGAAACCGCGGCGACGCGTTACCGCTTCGATCACACGGTAATAGGCACCGAGCGATACCAGCGGATCAAGCAATGCCGAACCGGTGGCCGGTGTTTTAATCTGGCTCCATGGCAGATCCAGCGGCGAAATGGCCAGAACATTACCACCAATGCTTTCCAGATGTTTCAATGCCTGCATATTATGCTGATAGGCCTGATCCTGTGAAACGAAGGCCACAATCGGGAAGCCCTTTTCCACCAGACGCATAGGGCCATGCATCAGCTCGGCCAGCGAGAAAGCTTCCGCATGAATAGCCGAAGTTTCCTTGGCTTTCAGCGCCGCTTCAAGAGCAATTGCCATTGAAGGCCCGCGACCGCCGATAAACAGCGACTGTTTTTCCGCCAGCAGGTTTTCCAGCGGATTACCTGCCTCAACCTGCACGGCAGCCAGCGCTTCCGGCAGCTGGTCAAGTCCGCTCTGCATGGTGCTGTCTTTGCTCACTGCTGCAATAACACCGGCCAGAGCTGCAGCAGAGGCGATAAAGGACTTGGTTGCGGCAACGCTCTTTTCAGGGCCTGCGCCAATGCCCAGCACGATATCCGCCTCATTACCCAAGGGACTGTCGGTCACATTGACCACGGCAACCGTAACCGCACCACCCTTTTTAGCTGCACGCTGCATAGCAACGATATCAGGGCTTGCGCCGGACTGTGACACGGTAAAATGCACGGCAGAACCAAGCTGCAATGGTGCATCATAAACCGAAGCAATCGAAGGACCGAGTGCCGCCACCGGCAGACCTAAACGGATTTCTGCCAGATATTTAAAGAATGTCGATGCGTGGTCAGAAGAACCACGGGCACAGGTCGAAATCAGCGCTGGCTTACGGGAGGCAAAAACCGCCGCGATTTCTTCAAAAACCGGCTTCTGGTCTTTTAACAGGCCGGCAACAACAGAAGCTGCCTGTTCGGTTTCCTGAAGCATGAGTGTTGGTGATACGGTCATCGGACCTCTCCCGTTTTCAATTCTGCAATAAAGTCATAAGCATCGCCGCGATAAAGCGAGCGGGTATATTCAACAATCCGGTCTGTTTGCGTGCGCGACACGCGCTCCATTTGCAAAGCTGCGGCCTTGTCAGCCACACCAAGCAGCCGCGCATTAACCGGATCAAGCACAACGGCGGTCAGTCGCTGCAAAGCGCGCACCGGCTTATAGCCGTGCTGCTCGAGTGCAGCGTAAAGCGACAGCGCACCGCTGAGCACAGCCTGTGCCAGTTCGCTTTCCTGTCCGGCAGCAGATAATGTACTTGCGCCTAAATTGGCACCCAACAGACGCTGCGGCACCACGGCACGCTCAATCGCCATCGGCATATCATCAGCAAGGCGCAGGCGTTCAACACGCACCACCAGATCCTGCATGGAAATGCCAAGCTGAAATGCTTCTTCCGGCGACGGATTTCCGATACCGCCGGACAGAATACGCACCCCCGGCACTTTACCACGGGCGATCATATCCTGCGAGAATGATGTGAGTTGCCAGAGCGGCTGGCTGATCTTTTTCGGCCGCTCACAAATATAAGTGCCACTGCCGTGACGGCGCTCCACCAGCCGGTTTTCCAGCAGAGACTGATAGGCCGAGCGGATTGTCACCCGTGCCAGTCCCAATGCCTGCGCCAGCTCACGCTCCGGCGGCAGGCTGCTGCCCGCGGCAAGGCTGCCGTCCTCGATGAGATTAGTCAGCACCACAGAGACCTGCTTATAAAGCGGGCCGCCGCTCGTCTGCGCTGCCAGTCCGCGCTGAAGAAGAGGAAGTAATCTGGTATTATCCATGCCTCAACTATAATACCTTTTTAAGACCAATGCCAAATGAATAATTGATGACAGGACAGATAAAAACAGGGCGGTTTCTGATACAGAAACCGCCCTGTTTTATTTTCGGCTTATACTGTTACTGCAGGCTCACCGCTCTCAGCATTCGGTTCTGGCGACTCCGGCGGCACCGGCTCTTTCACCCTAAACCACGCCACATAGAGCGCAGGCAGGAACAACAATGTAATCACCGTTCCGGCAATAATGCCGCCCATCATCGCATAGGCCATCGGGCCCCAGAATACCTCACGGGAAATCGGGATCAGCGCCAGACTGGCCGCGGCTGCCGTCAGCGCAATCGGGCGCATACGATGCTGAGAGGCCTGATACACAGAATCCCATGCATGCATGCCCTCTTTAATATGATCCTCCACCTGCACGATCAGGCTTACCGAGTTACGGATCAGAATACCGATCAGCGCCAGCACACCGAGAATAGCCACGAAACCGAGCGGCTTACCGCTTGGCAGCAAGGCCGCCACCACACCGATAAGACCAAGCGGGGCAACCGCCACCACCAGAAACAGCCGCTGGAAACTCTGCAGCTGGATCATCAGAATGGTTGCCATCACAAACAGCATCAACGGCACAACCGCTGCAATCGGTCCCTGACTCTTGGAGCTCTCCTCGACCGTACCGGCAATATGCACAGAATAGCCAAGCGGCAGTTTCTGCGCGAAAGCATCAACCTGCCCCTTCATCTGCTCCACCACCGTATCCGGCATGGTCTTGTCGAGAATACCAGCAGAGACAGTTACAGTCGGCATACGATCGCGGCGCCACACCACCGGCTGTTCAATCTCGTAACGGAAATTGGCAATCGAGGCGAGCGGGATGGAATCCCCGTTACCGGTACCGATCTGCAAGTTACGCAGGGTTTCAATACGGTCACGTTCCTGCTCCTGCGCCCGCACCACAACATTGATCAGATACGTCGCATCGCGTACCTGCGTAATCGCCAGCCCGCCGACAACACTATTGAGTGTCATCGAAATATCCTTGGAAGAAACGCCGAGCTTGCGTGCCTTATCCTGCAAGACATCAACCCGCACCACGCGTGCCGGTTCGTTCCAGTCATAGGCAACCACGCCCAGCCGCTCATCCTTTGCCATAATATCAGCAACCTGATGCGCATAGCCGCGCACCGCCTGAATATCCGGCCCGCTGACACGATATTGCACAGGGCGGCCAACCGGCGGCCCCAGTTCAAGGAATTTCACAAACACATCAGTGCCGACATAATCCTTGCGCAAAACCGCATCGAATTTCTGTTTCAGACGATCACGCGCCTCCACATCCTTGGCGACAATGATCATCTGCCCGAAATAAGGATTGACCGGCTGCACATCGAAAGTCAGCACGAAGCGCACCGCCCCCTGCCCGATATAGCTGCTCCAATGATCAATATCCCCATTGTCTTTGAGCATGGTTTCTTCAAAACGCAGCATCTGCGCCTGCGTCTCCGCAATCGAACTGTTTTCCGGCAGTTTCCAGTCAATAATCAGTTCAGGGCGGTCAGACGGCGGGAAGAACTGACGTTCAATCAGCGTCATACCGCCCAGCGACACTGCAAACAGCGCAATCGTGGCAATAATCGTTGTCCAGCGATGGCGCATAGACCACAGCAAGGCATTCGCAAAAGCTGTCGCCACGCGGCGCGGTTTTTCCTCATGCTTTTTCATGGTCTTCGGCAGGATCGTCACACCGAGCAGCGGCGCGAACAGCACCGCCACCACCCATGACACCACCAGCGACACGGCAATCACCACGAACAGCGTATAAGTATATTCACCCGCCTGACTGGTATTGAGACCAATCGGAATAAAACCGGCAATCGTCACCAGCGTGCCCGTCAGCATCGGAAAGGCCGTGTGAGAATAAACATAGGTCGCGGCTTTATTGATCGGATCACCGGCCTCAAGACGGGCAACCATCATCTCCACCGCAATCATCGCATCATCCACCAGCAGGCCGAGCGCGATAATCAGCGCGCCCAGTGACACGCGTTGCAGTGAAATATCCATATATTGCATGGTGAGAAATGTAATCGCCAGCACCAGCGGGATCGACAGCGACACCACAAAACCGGCGCGCACGCCAAGACTGATAAAGCTCACCGCGAGAACGATTACCACGGCTTCAAACAGCGCCTTGGTAAAACCGGATACCGCGTCAGACACCACTTCCGGCTGATCAGCCACCTGATGCACACTGATACCAACCGGCAATTCGCCCTCAACGCGTGTCATCAGCTGGTTCAGTGCCGCACCGAAATCCAGCAGGTTTTCATTCGGTTTCATACCGATTGCCAGCCCGATAGCCGGTTCGCCATTCACACGAAACAGGCTTTCCGGCGGATTGGTATAGCCGCGTCTGATCTCCGCAACATCGCTGAGGCGGAAGAAGCGGTTATTCACCCGCAGATTAACCGCCTTCAGACTTTCTTCCGAGGTGAACTGTCCGCTCACCCGCACAGAAACGCGCTCGGCACCGGCATTGATCACACCGGAAGGCGTGATGGCATTCTGATCCTGCAGGCTTTTCAAAATCGCCTGCTGATCCAGCCCGAGAGCCGCAATCTGCCGCGATGAAAATTCAAGGAAAATGACCTCATCCTGCGCACCAATCAGATCAACCTTACCGGCACTCGGCAATTGCAGAACCTGCGTGCGCACGGTTTCCACATAATCACGCAATTGCCTGTGGCTCAGGCCATCGGCGGTAAAAGCGTAAATATTACCGAATACATCGCCGAACCGGTCATTATAAAACGGCCCGTAGACACCTTCAGGAAAATTACCTTTGATATCATTGATCATATTACGGGTCTGGAGCCAGATTTTCTCCACATCCCGCGCTTTGGTTGTCGCTTTCAGATTAACGAAAATAACTGCTTTGCCCGGTGTCGTCACCGATTTGGTAAAATCGAGACTGTCGAGCTCCTGCAACTTTTTCTCAATGCGATCAGTCACCTGATTGATGGTCTCATCCACCGATGCACCCGGCCAGTTGGCCTGTATCAGCATGGTTTTAATAGTGAATTGCGGATCTTCCTCGCGCCCGAGATTAATATAGGCGGCGACACCGGCAATCAGAAACACCAGCATGAAATACCAGACCAGCGAGCGGTGATTGAGTGCCCAGTCGGAGAGGTTAAATTTCTTCATTATTCCTCTCCCTGCGGCAGCTTTACTTTCTGCCCGTCCTGCAAACTCTTCACACCGGCAGAGACAATGCGCTGACCGTCTTCCACGCCTTTAACAATGAAATCCTGATCCGTGCGGCTCACAACCTCCACCGGTCGGCGGCGCACTGTCTGGCTTTGCGGCTCAGCAACCCAGACATAGGCCTTGCCATCCTGCTCCAGCAAAGCAGAAAGCGGCAGCGTGATCTGCTCCTGATGATCGCCGTTACTGCGCAATGCGGTAATTGTTGTTCCCAGACGGAACGCTTCGGGCGCCTGATCCAGCGTGATTTTAACACGGCGCAAACGGGTCGCACTGTCAGCCTGCGGCGCGATTTCGCGCACATGACCTTCCGCCTGCACCGTCGGATCAGCCTGCAGGAAAATCATGAAACGATCACCGTCACGCACCTCTTCGGCAATCGTGTCCGGCACATCCACCACAGCTTCGCGCACATCCGGCCGCGCCACAGTCACAACGCTTTGTCCTGCGGAGACCACCTGCCCGACTTCGGCATTAACCGCCGAGACCACACCGGCAAAATCCGGCTGCAATTTTGCGAAACCGCGCTCATCCTCGGCCTTACGCAAAGCAGCCTTGGCTTTGTCCAGTCCGGCAGCGGCGGTATCGCGCGCCTGTTTGGCATTGTCATAAATGGCTTGCGATATACTGCGCGTTGCCAGCAGGCGTGCCTGCCGGTCTTCTGTCGCCTGCGCATTGACATATTGTGCCTCGGCACTGGCCATATCGGCCTGCGCCGACTGCAAATTCAGATCAAGCTGGGCGGGATCAATCATCGCCACCACTTGTCCTTTTTCCACCATATCGCCGATATCAACATTGCGCTGGATCAGCCTGCCCAACACCCGAAACGCCAGATCAGTACTGAATTGCGGCTCTACCGAACCGGCAAATCCCATCGCCTGCGAAGGCTCTGCTTTCGCAACCACAAACAGCACCGGCCGGACAACCTGCGCCTTATCCTCGTCCTGCTTTTCACCGCAGGCAGCCAGCATTATCAGGGATCCGGCGACTACCGCGCCGAGAAGTTTGCGTTTTATGGTCATTGTTTTTACGCCTGTAGCCACTCTGCTTCCGAACTCTGCCCTGCTCATTGCGTAGCTTTCTGATCATCAGCGGACAGCAAATCCACGACTGAG
>JAIRVW010000191.1 GCA_031253705.1 Brucellaceae bacterium | reverse complement strand
CAGACTTCCGTTAAAGTGCTGACATGGAAAGGCCGTTGCGAGGTGCATGAACGCTTTACAGCGGATGAGTTGCTGGCTTACCGCGCCGCCGATCCGTCGGTGCAGATTGTTGCCCATCCGGAGTGCCCGCCGGAAGTAGTGGCCGTAGCTGATTTTGCCGGTTCCACCAAAGGTATGATTGACTATGTGCGCGACAATCGTCCGGCCAAGGTAATGCTGGTGACCGAATGCTCGATGGCTTCCAATATTGCTGCGGAAGTGCCGGAAGTGGAATTCGTCAAACCGTGCAATCTCTGCCCGCATATGAAACGCATTACCCTGCCGAAAATTCTCGACACGCTGGTGAATATGAGCGGTGAGGTTTTTGTCGACGCAACAATGGCTGTCAAAGCGCGGCAGGCTGTTGAACGTATGATCAATCTGAAAAACTGACGGCGTGACGATGAGCACGAAACCCAATCAGATTATACCCGGTCAGATTATAATTGTCGGCGGCGGGCTGGCAGGACTGTTTTGCGCCCTGCAGCTCAGTCCTTTGCCGGTCACGGTGATAGCGGCTGCTCCTATCGGACAGGGCGCGTCTTCCGCATGGGCACAGGCCGGTATTGCTGCGGCTGTGTCATCCGATGATACAGTGGAAAGCCATGTAACCGATACGCTGATCGCCGGTGACGGTATTGTGGATGAGGATGTCATTCGCATGATGGCTTCTTCGGCCTCAGATCGTGTGCATGATCTTCTCGAACTCGGCGTGCCGTTTGACCGCGATCTGGCCGGTCATTTGCAGGTTTCGCGTGAGGCCGCGCACAGCCATAATCGTATTGTGCGCGTGCGTGGCGATATGGCTGGCCGTGCTATCATGCAGGCACTGGTTGCCAAAGTGCGGGAAACGCCGTCCGTCACGCTGATCGAAAATGCTTCGGCCTATCAGCTGATTTCGGATGCTGATGGTATCAGCGGTATTACCATTCGCCGCACAGATGGGTCGGATCAGATTTTACCTGCGCGTCAGGTGGTAATTGCCAGCGGTGGTATCGGCCATCTCTATCAGGTGACCACCAATCCGGCAGAGGCGAGCGGTTCCGGTATAGGTATGGCGGCACAGGCCGGTGCGCTTTTGGCGGATATGGAATTTGTGCAGTTTCACCCGACAGCGCTGGATGTGAAGGCCGATCCGGCACCTCTGGCAACGGAGGCTTTGCGTGGCCACGGCGCGCATCTGGTCAATAAAGCCGGTGAGCGCTTTATGCTGCGCCATGATCCTGCTGCGGAAATGGCACCGCGCGATGTTGTTGCACGCGGTATTTATGAAGAGGTGATGAGCGGTCGCGGTGCTTATCTCGACTGCACCAAGGCAATCGGAGAGAGTTTTGCGCAGGAGTTCCCGACCGTTTATGCCTATTGTCAGGCCGTGGGTATTGATCCGGCGTGTGAGCTCATCCCCGTTGTGCCTGCCGCGCATTATTTCATGGGCGGTATTCTCACGGATATGGATGGCCGCACGACGGTTAAAGGCCTGTGGGCTTGCGGCGAGGCTGCCTCCACCGGTGCACATGGTGCCAATCGCTTGGCATCAAATTCTCTGCTTGAGGCGGTGGTGTTTGGCGCGCGGGTCGCTGATGCGATCAGGCAGTTGCCGCAGGAGGAATGTGCAGCTCAATCTGTCGTGCAGGTTCTGCCAGCTGCGAATAAACAGGATTGCACTGAGGCCATGCAGCAATTGCGCGCTGTTATGAGCCGCAGTTTCGGCGTTATCCGCAGGCAGGACCAGATGTTGCAGGGTCTGCAACAAATCCGGCAACTGGCACAGGATAATCATGATCCGCTATTCGCCAATTGCCTGGCGACTGCCGAAGTCTTGGCCGTATCGGCTTTGGCTCGCAAGGAAAGTCGTGGCGGCCATTATCGCAGCGACTATCCTGAAAGCTCGGTTATTTGGCAACATCGCTCAATGATGACTTTGCAAGATGCTCAGGAAACCTATCAATATTCTGACGCATGTCTTTAACCCAAAACCGGCTTCCACTTTTGGGAGACATGCTTAACTAGCGGAAACTGCCTGATGAAAACTGCTTATCCTTCTGTTCTGCCGCGTCCGCTGGTTGAAGAAGCTGTGCGCAACGCCTTGCTCGAAGATCTGGGACGTGCCGGAGATATTACCAGCCATGCCACAATTGCCCCTGAGAAGCAGGCGACGGCCGTATTGACCAGCCGTGAGGATGGTGTACTTGCCGGTCTGGATTTTGTGCGTGCCGCTTTCGCGCAGATTGATCCGTCCTTAGATGTTTCAATCGCTGTCACGGATGCAACCCGTATCAAAGCCGGACAGGAGATCGCCCGTATCAGCGGCAATGCCCGTTCCATTCTGTCGGCTGAACGTGTGGCGCTCAATTATCTGATGGTTCTGTCCGGCATTGCGACTTACACGGCACGTTTCGCGGATAAGATTGCGCATACGCAGGCGAAAATTTGCGACACCCGCAAAACCATGCCCGGCATGCGCTCATTCGCAAAATATGCGGTGCGGTGCGGCGGCGGTGCCAATCACCGTTTTGGCCTCGATGATGCAGTGTTGATTAAGGACAACCATATTGCCGTTGCCGGCGGGGTTAAACAGGCAATTGAAGCCGCCCGCAGCTTTGTCGGACATCTGGTGAAGATCGAAGTTGAAGTCGATACGCTGGAACAGATGGCGGAAGCGCTGTCTGTGCAGGCCGATGTGATTCTTCTTGATAATATGCCGCCGGAAACCCTTGTTAAGGCTGTCAAAATTAATGCCGGACGCGCAAAGCTTGAGGCATCGGGCAATATTAATTTCGACACCGTAAAAGCTGTTGCTGAGACAGGCGTCGATTATATTTCAACATCAAAAATCACAATGTCTGCACCAACTCTGGATGTTGGTCTGGATATTGTTGTTGAATGATGAGACAGAGCCGTCATAGTGCGGTTCCAGTTCATATTGAATCGTTGGAACCGCTCTATTGAACTGTTTTTGTGCGCATCTTATTCCGAAAACCGTTTCACACTTTTCGGGATGCGCACTAATTATCAGGAAATG
>JAIRVW010000134.1 GCA_031253705.1 Brucellaceae bacterium | reverse complement strand
GATTGGTTGTCGAAAACCGGCTGAGTAACGGCGCCGAGAGCAGGGCACTCGGGGTGGATCCCAGTCCTATGCTGATCCGTCCGGCGCTGCCCTCATGCTGTTGTTTTACAACGCGATATAGTTCTTCCGTTTCAAACAGGACGCGGCGCGCATGATCAAGCACCACATTGCCGAAAGCGGTGACTTCACAGCGTTTGCCGATCCGGTCAACCAGCTTCATACCCAGCTCGGATTCCAGCTGCGCAATACTGCGGGAAAGTGCTGGCTGTGTCAGATGCGCATGCTCTGCTGCGCGCGTGAACGAGCCTTTCTCGGCGAGCGCAATAAAGTGTTTCAATTGCTGGATGTTCACGAAATTTTCCTAAAGCAGTATGCGTATTATGCATGATAATCAAATTTACTATGCATTGGACAAATAGAAAAGCAAGCCGTAGCAAACAGACTTTAAGAGTTTAAAAAATTCCGGGAGCGCAATTATGCAAGATATCAGAACGCTGATCCAACGTGATGCTGACGAGTTTGTTGCGCTCAGGCGCGACCTGCACCAGCATCCTGAACTGGCCTTTAAGGAAATCAGAACAGGTAATATTGTCGCCTCTTTGCTGGAGAAATGGGGCTATACTGTGGAGCGCAATATCGGCACCACAGGAATTGTCGGCCAGTTGCGCCATGGTGACGGCACAGCATCCATCGGATTACGTGCTGATATGGATGCGCTGCCGATCCTTGAGGCGACCGGACTGCCTTATGCCAGCATCAACGAAGGCGTAATGCATGCCTGCGGCCATGATGGTCATACAACCATGCTGCTCGCAGCCGCTAAGGCGCTTGCCGAACGCCGCAATTTCAACGGCACTGTTAACTTGATTTTCCAGCCGGCTGAAGAATATGGCCGTCCGGACAGCGGTGCAGCCCGCATGGTTGCTGACGGCTTGTTTGAAAAGTTCCCGTGCGATGCGGTTTTCGGCATCCACAATATGCCGGGTTCACCGCAAGGCCAGCTGCAGTTCTATGACGGCGCGATGATGGCATCGTCCGACAGTGTTTCCATCAAAATTACAGGCCGTGGCGGCCATGGTGCGCAGCCGCATACAACTGCCGATCCGATTGTTGCAACAGCCTCTGTCGTTGTGGCTTTGCAGACTGTGGTGGCACGTAATGTTAATCCGCTCGATGCTGCTGTGGTCACCGTCGGAGTGATGCAGGCGGGGATGGCGAATAATGTTATTCCTGAAACTGCGCGGATTGAACTCACCGTGCGCTGCTTCAAGCCGGAAGTGCGTGATCTTCTTGAGCAGCGCATTCGTGATCTGGTTGCCACGCAGGCGCAGAGTTTCGGCGTGAAAGCCGAGATTGATTATTGCCGCGGTTATCCGGCTTTGCAGAATTCTGCAGACGAAACAGAGTTTGCCCGACAGGTCGGTCAGCGCTTTGCCGCTGAGGGGAATTTTGTTGCCCAGTCCACGCCGATGACCGGCAGTGAAGATTTTGCATTCATGCTCGAAAAGCGTCCCGGTTCCTACATTTTCCTTGGAAACGGCGATCAGCCAGGCCCTGTGAGCCGTGCGCTGCATAATGACGGCTTTGATTTTAATGATGCGAATATCGTTGAGGGAGCGGCTTACTGGGTTGCCCTGACGGAAGAATTTCTGAACGGCAAAACAGGCCGTAAAGACTAAGATTTACATGAGAGCGCTGTGTGACGGTTGAGCAGACGGCGCTCTATCACCTTAAAATTAAAGCATAATTTTAACTTAAACTAATTCAGGTTTAAGAAATTATGCTCGATCTGTTGGAGGATAACCATGAGCGCTACTGCAATGCACGCGCCGCATGCGGGGGCGGGCAAAACGTCCGGCCAGACTGAAAAGCCGCCTGTAAAGGCAATCGCTGCGGCGGTTGCCGGTAACGCACTCGAGTTCTATGATTTTATCGTTTACTCGTTTTTTGCGGTCTATATCGGTCAGACCTTTTTCCCGCTCGGCAGTGAGACAGCAAGTCTGCTGGCTTCGGTTGCGGTTTTCGGCGTGGGCTTCTTCACCCGTCCGCTTGGCGGCGTGCTGATCGGTGCCTTTGCGGATAAAGCAGGCCGCCGTGCCGCGATGATCCTGACGGTAACGCTGATCACCGTCGGGACGCTGGGTCTTGCCGCAACACCGGGTTATGAAACCATCGGTATTGCCGCGCCGATTATCGTTTTGATGTGCCGTCTTCTGCAGGGGCTGGCACTCGGCGGTGAAGTCGGACCGGCATCGGCGATGCTGCTAGAAGTTGCGCCACGCGACAAACGCGGCCTTTATGCCAGCTGGCAGATTGCAAGTCAGGGTATTGCCGTTGTTGCCGGTGGTCTGATGGGCGTTCTGGTTTCCTGGTATCTGCCGCATGAAGATCTGGTCTCATGGGGCTGGCGTATTCCTTTCCTCGTATCGCTGGCATTGATTCCGATTGCGATTTATATCCGTCGTGCGCTGCCGGAAACGCTGGAAAAGCCAAGCGATAAGAGCGGCGCTCAGATCGTGTCTTCCGTGTTTACCAATCATACCCGCTATCTGGTGCTTGGTATTCTGGTGATGATTTCCACCACCGTGTCGACACAGGTGGGTAATTACATGACCACCTATGCCATTCAGACACTGAAACTGCCGGCAACCCTTGCGCAGGCAGGCACCGTGCTGGGCGGTACGATGACCTTCATCTTTGCCCTTGTGGCCGGTTATCTCGCGGATAAATACGGCCGTAAAGGCGTGATGATCTGGCCGCGTATTGTGCTGATGCTGGTCATCATTCCGCTGTTCTTCTGGCTGTCTGAATCCAAAGACGCAACAGTGCTGCTGATCGTAACTGCTGCGGTAACGCTGCTCACCTCGATGACCGGCGCGGCCAGCCTTGTGGCTATTCCTGAGATGATGCCTATTGCCCTGCGTGCAACCGGCGTTTCTCTGATCTATGCCATTGGTGCCACGCTTTTCGGCGGAACAACACAGTTCATCATTACATGGATGATCGATATTTTCGGCGCGGTCGCTCCGGCATATTATGTGGTTGCAACCAGTGTCATCTCGCTTGTGGCAATGTTTATGATGCCTGAAACCCGCGATTTTGACGTGAAAAAATAAACATCGCCTGTTTGAGAGTGGACAGAATGGCTGGCTTTGGTTAGCCATTCTGTCTCACAGGCCATCGGTGAGCACTATCGGCGGTCACCGGTATTTTTGATTTATATTGATTACGCAATAGCGGCATCTCGTAGGTGTGGATTTGAAACAGCGTTTGCGCGCCGTCCTCGATGAAATTACAGCCGAACTGAAAGACGCAAGTCTGCGTGGCAAAGTGGCTGACTATATTCCGCCGCTTGCACAGGTCGATCCAGCAAAATTTGGCATTGCGATTATGCTGCATGACGGCACACTGATCTCTGCCGGTGATGCGACAGAAAAATTCTCTATCCAAAGCATTTCAAAAGTTTTTGCCCTGACATTGGCTCTTGGCAAAAGAGGCGACGGCATCTGGCATCGTGTCGGCCGCGAACCGTCGGGCGATCCGTTTAATTCCAGTATTTTGCTGGAGCTGGAAAAGGGCTTGCCGCGCAATCCGTTCATCAATGCCGGTGCTATTGTTATTTCCGATATTTTGCTGAGCTCGCATCAGCCGCGCGAAACCATCGGCGAGATTGTACGCTTTGTTCAGTCTATTGCTGACGATGATGATATTTACATTGATGAGGTCGTGGCGAAAGCCGAAGACCGCACTGGTTTTAACAATGCGGCGCTGGCCAATCTGCTGAAAGCTAATAAAAATCTCGATAATCTGCCGCCGCATGTTCTGGGCGTCTATCATCATCAATGTGCTCTGGCGATGTCCTGCGAGCAACTGGCCAAGGCGGGATTGTTCCTTTCAGCATCAGGGCGCAATCCGGTTACGCATCATCGTATTGTCAGTGTCGAGCGTGCCTTGCGTATCAATGCGCTGATGATGACCTGCGGCCATTACGACGGCTCCGGCGATTTCGCTTTCCGTGTCGGCGTGCCTGCAAAAAGCGGGGTAGGCGGCGGTATTCTGGCTATTGTGCCGGGTGTCTCATCTATTGCGGTCTGGTCGCCGGGGCTTAATCAGCACGGTAACTCTCTGCTCGGAACCCGTGCTCTGGAAATGCTGTGCCGCCGCATGAACTGGTCGGTTTTCGGGAGATGACACAGTCATCCCCCGATCACGTTTATACGCGCCTGCGCTGAGCAGATTTTTTAAGGAGCAGTCTTGGCAAGCTGCAGCATTTTTTGCAGCAGCGTCTCGGCAATGGCTTCATAATCACCGTCAAAATGATGCCCGCCGGCTATCTTCACAAGGTCAGCATCTTGCAGAGCCTTGTCTGTACAGGCGGTATCATCCTCATCTTCACCATAGACGCAAACAAGACGGTTCTGCGGTATCGAGAGAATGGCGGGCAGCGTTGGCTCACCGCCATTATCAAGACCAAGCCAGCCACCGACAGAAATCTGAAATGTGGTTGTGGTAGAACTTCCGAGCAATGCGACCATGCGGATGCGGTTCTGCAAGGCAGGATCAAGCAGTTTCCATGCAAAGGGAAATGTATCCGCGCCAAAGGAATAGCCCAGAACGGCGACCGGTAATTTCCCGCTCGGGTCGGCCTTTTTGATCATGGCCGTCACATCACGGGCAATCTCTTCCGGTTTGCGCTCATTCCAGAAATAGCGCAGCGAGTCCACGCCGATCACATGCACGCCATGTGCCTGCAGCCATTCACCGATCGATTTGTCGATATCGCGCCAGCCGCCGTCACCGGAATAAAAAACAGCAATATAATCAGGCTTGCCGTTGCTCACCGGCAGATCAACAACGGGCAAGGCCGCACTTTGTGCATCTTCGTCAGCCATGCGCACGGCTTCATCGGTTGCAGCCTGTAAACGTGCCTTAAAGTCAGGGATGTTTT
>JAIRVW010000123.1 GCA_031253705.1 Brucellaceae bacterium | reverse complement strand
AAAGTGAAACAGGCTGCCAAGGTTATTTACTCCCGTGAGGCGCAGCAAAATCTGAACCGCTTACTGGCAGTTGCGAAGCCGGATATCGCTCATGCGCATAATGTCTATCACCATTTGTCGCCGTCAATTTTTGCAACATTGAAGCAGCACGATATTCCGGTTGTGATGACTGTGCATGATCTGAAGCTTGCCTGTCCCGCTTATAAAATGCTGGTGGACGGCCATGTCTGTGAACAGTGTAAAGGCGGGCGGATTTATAATGTCGTCGCCAATCGTTGTATCAAAGGCTCTTTGCCGCTAAGCGGGCTGGTTTTCGTTGAAACCGCGATCCATCGCATGCTTGGTCTCTATCGTAATAAGGTTGATCGTTTTGTGGTGCCAAGCCGCTTCTATCGTGAGAAGCTGATTGAATGGGGCTGGCCGCAGGAGCAGCTGATCTATATTCCGAATTTTGTTGAAACAGATCATCTGAAGCCGGTCTATGAGGCGCAGGATTATTTACTGTTCGCCGGTCGCTTGGCGCCGGAAAAGGGCTTGAAAACTTTGATCGCTGCGGCGGCACAATCCGGCGTGAAGCTGGTTATCGCCGGTACAGGCCCTGATGAGGCGGAACTGAAGGCATTGGCCGCAGAACTCAATGCGCCGGTGATCTTTGCCGGTTATGTGACGGGCGAAAAACTACATCGTCTGATCGGTGAGGCGAGGGCGCTGGTGCTGCCGTCAGAATGGTATGAAAATGCGCCGGTGAGTATTCTGGAAGCCTATGCGCTGGGCACGCCGGTGATCGGTGCGCGCATTGGCGGTATTCCGGAAATGATCCGTGAGGGTGAAACCGGCCTGATCGCGGAAGCCGGGAATGCTGACGATCTGGCAGTGCAACTGAGCCGTATAGCCTCCCTGCCATTAGAAGAGCGCAACCGCATGGGGCTTGCGGGGCGCGAATGGATATTGAATGAATTCTCGGCCGAAGCCTATCGTAACCGTATGCTGGAACTTTATGCGACACTCGGAGCCCGCGCATGAGCAAGCGTCCAAAAGTGATGATGCTCGGGCTGCGGGGTATCCCGCAGGTGCAGGGTGGTGTGGAAAAGCATGTGGAAGAGCTTGCCCGTGTCTTTGTTGAAAAAGGCTGGGATGTCGAAGTGCTGGGGCGTAAGCCTTATCTGACGCAGAAGACATCCTATCAGTGGGAAGGTGTGCAGGTCACGCCGCTCTGGGCGCCGCTGTCCACCAAATTTGAAGCCATTGCCCACACATGTCTCGGCGTGCTGGTGGCGGCGGTTCGTCGTCCTGATATTTTGCATATTCATGCGATCGGGCCTGCTTTGCTGACGCCTTTGGCGCGTTTGTTTGGTTTGAAAACTATCGTGACTCATCACGGTTTTGATTATAACCGCGATAAATGGGGGACGCTTGCGCGTAAAATGCTCAAAACCGGTGAATGGGCGGGTATGCGTTTCGCCAGTGAGCGAATTGCTGTTTCCCGTCATATCGTCGAGA
This sequence comes from Brucellaceae bacterium, assembly GCA_031253705.1. Classification (GTDB taxonomy): domain Bacteria; phylum Pseudomonadota; class Alphaproteobacteria; order Rhizobiales; family Rhizobiaceae; genus Pseudochrobactrum. Next base: position 1,337 of record JAIRVW010000123.1, on the reverse strand, counting down.
CGATGGCGGAGCGCTATCATGTGTCTTCGCAATTCATCCCGAATGGTGTGACTTTGCGCGAAAGCGGCGGCACGAGTGAGGCTCTCGATACATTCGGACTGGCAGAAAAGCGTTATGTGGTGATGGTTGCCCGTATTGTGCCGGAGAAAAACCAGCATGATCTGATCGCCGCTTTTGCTGCGATGCAGGCGGCCGGTTATCACATGGATAAGAAACTGGCGATTGTCGGTGCAGCGGATCACCAGTCACCCTATGTGGATCGGGTTAAAGCTCTTGCGGCTGAAACACCGAATGTGGTGCTGACCGGTATGCAGCGCGGCGATGACCTGACAGCACTCTACAGCAAGGCTGCTCTGTTCGTTTTACCTTCCAGTCATGAAGGCATGCCCATCGCGATGATGGAAGCAATGGGCTACGGCCTGCCGGTACTGGCGAGCAATATTACCGCTAATCTGGAAGTCGGCCTGCCGGAAACGGATTATTTCCCGCTCGGCGATACACAGGCTCTGGCGCGGCAAATGGCTGAGAAGCTGGATCATCCTTTGAGTGCGGAACAGGCCGCCGCACAGAGTGCAGATGTGGCCGCAACCTATGGCTGGTCAGGAATCGCCGATCAGACTTTGGCGGTTTATCAGCGACTGATGTGAGTTTTGCGCATTGAACAGCATAAAAAGCAGTGCATTTCCCGCGTTGCCTTTGCATTATATGCGGATGAATTAATGCCGCTTGCGCATGATGACCGGAAATCAGGATAATAAAAAAGGCGCTGAGAAGCGCCTTTTTGTTCGGATTTGTTTCCGCTTAGCGGGCGCGACGGCGCTCGGCTGTCGGTTGGAATGCCAGCTTGGAATGATAGCTGCAATACGGGCTGGATTCACCGGATTCATGACCGCAGAAGTGGAAATCTTCATGCAGCGGATCACCGACAGGCCATTTGCAGGTACGTTCTGTCAGCTGCAGCAGGGTCAGGTGACGGGAGATCGGCACCACAACATTTTCATTCGAGCGAATGATTGGCTCTGCAACGGCATCGGCCAGCACTTCTGCCTGCAGCGCTGCGGCGCCGGAGGTTTTCATGACTGTTGCGCGCGGCGCGGACGGGCTGGCGCTGGCTGCAGACATGCTGCTGACATTGGAGGTCGTTGCTGACCGTGGTGTTGCGACCGGCGCAGGTGCCGGTTTCTTGCTGCGTGGCGCGGCAGTGGTGGTTTTGCCGCGTCCGGATAGTTTAAGCCGGTGCACTTTACCAATCACCGCATTGCGGCTGACGCCGCCCAGCTGGGCTGCGATCTGGCTTGCACTCAGGCCTTCACTCCACAACTTCTTAAGAAGCTCGA
>JAIRVW010000090.1 GCA_031253705.1 Brucellaceae bacterium | reverse complement strand
TGCAGTCTTTGCTTCCAATACCTCAACGCTGCCGATTACTGGTCTTGCCAAGGTCTCGCAGCGTCCGAAAAACTTCATCGGTATCCACTTCTTCTCACCGGTTGACAAGATGATGCTGGTGGAAGTGATCATGGGTAAGAAAACCGGTGAAAAAGCACTGGCAACCGCACTGGATTATGTGCGTGCGATCAAGAAAACGCCGATTGTCGTCAATGACACCCGCGGTTTCTACGTCAATCGCTGTGTGCTGCGTTATATGTCTGAAGCCTATAATATGCTGGTGGAAGGCGTGCCGCCTGCGATGATCGAACATGCGGCTAAACGGGCTGGTATGCCGGTCGGGCCGTTGGCGCTCAATGACGAAACGGCGATTGATCTGTCACAGAAAATCCTCAAAGCCACACTGGCTGATCTGGGTGACAAGGCCGTTGATCCGCGTCATGTCGAACTGGTCAATACGCTTGTGGATAAATATGACCGCCTCGGCCGCAAGAACGGCAAAGGCTTCTATGATTATCCGGCGCGGCCTGCCAAGAAACATCTGTGGCCTGAGCTGAGCACACTCTATCCGCAGCAGGATGCGGATAAGGTGGATGTGGAAACTCTCAAGCAGCGCTTCCTCGTCACTATCGCTCTGGAAGCAGCCCGTGTGATGGAAGAGGGCATTGTGACCGATCCGCGTGAGGCCGATGTCGGCTCCATTCTGGCTTTTGGTTTTGCACCTTATACCGGCGGCACGCTGTCTTATATTGACGGCATGGGCGCCAAGGCTTTCGTCAAGCTGGCGAAGAAGCTGCAGAAGGATTACGGTGCACAGTTCAAGGCGCCAAAACTTCTCACTGATATGGCGGAAAGTGGTGAAACTTTCTACAAACGTTTCAATCCGTATAAGCAGTCTGTTCAGGCCGCCTGACCGGCGACTTTTATAAAAAGACATAAAATGGCGCGGACATATCCGCGCCATTTTCGTTTTTATTTATGTTCTGATATAAAAAAGGCTATTATTATAAGGATTTTATTCCTTGGGATGGCTTAATGTTTACCCATGAAGAACTCTGGTCAGCCATTGATAGTGTGGCAAAACGGGCGCAACTGACGCCATCCGGACTGGCACGGCGTGCCGGACTTGACCCGACAACCTTTAACAAGTCGAAACGTTTTGCGGCCGATGGCAGACCGCGCTGGCCATCCACGGAATCTCTGGCTAAAATCCTTGAAGTCACCGCAACGGATGTGATGACATTTGCACAATTGCTGACAGACGAAAAATCGCTTAACTCACAGCGGACGATGCATGACAATGAACAGGAGTGAGTATGCGTAAAACGGCGACCCTGCGGACAATCCTGCCGCCGATCCTTGCTTTTGGCGTTGGTGCCACACTCTTTGCTGCTTACATTGCCCCGTTTTACGGTGCGCTTGACCGTGAGGCAGGCGGCGCTGACACAGCGATTGTCGTGGAAAATTTTGATCTGCCGGAAGATATGCCGCCGGAGCGTACGGCGTCAGGAACACTGGCCGAAGAAGAGAACCGCACGGATAATCCTCTGCCGGATGCATCGGGCGCTCTGCAGGATCAGCCATTGGAGCGTATTGAGCCGCGCCCACCATTGAGTGAGCTGGGGCTGGCGACGCCTGTGCAGGAAAAACCTGCAGAAACCGTTACGTCTGAAGATAAAGCCGCTGAAGGCGGATTGTTCTATCGTCCTGTGGCTTTGGCTGCGGGCAGACTGGCCGTAGGCAACCGCACGATTGAGCTGAGTGGTATTGATATTGTCGAGCCTGATGCCTCCTGCGCTGATATTAATGGCGAGGTTTGGCAATGCGGTATGCAGGCACGCACGGCCTTCCGTTCATGGCTGCGTGGTCGCGCTGTCAGCTGCAATATGGAAGGCACGGAGCCTGACCAGCAGCTGATCCGCACCTCATGCTCTTTGGCGGGAACCGATATCGCCCGCTGGCTTGTTGAAAACGGCTGGGCACGGGCAACATTCGGCGGTCAGTATGCGGACAGTCAGACGCAGGCCGAGAAAATGCTGCTTGGTGTTTTCGGGCGCAAACCTGCAACGGCTATGCCGGAACCTTCCGGCGATGCACCGGAAACACAGGCACCATTGTTCCCGCAGAATAATACTGCTCCTGAAGAAACTGCACCTGCGCAACCCGTTGCACCGGATTTGCCGTTTCCGCCCGCACCGCAGCAGTAAAATATAAAAAGCCGCGTTTCAGAAAACGCGGCTTTTTACATTAAATGAGAGATGTCACTTAAGCGCGTTTCAGCGCTTCAGCAATCAGGCCGCGTGTTTCATCAATGCCGTAAAGTGCAACGAAGGAACCAAAACGCGGGCCGCGTTCCTGGCCGATCAGCACCTCATAGAGCATCTGGAAGAACGAGACGGAGACACCAGGGCCGCCGTCAGGGCTCTTCTTATTGTGATCCTGATAGCGCTCAATCACGCGCGCCACATCCAGAATAGCGTTCTGAATTGTTGTGCCGTCAGCACCCTTATCCAGAGCGGCCAGAGCCGCGTCCAGATCACGCAATGCCTGAGCCTCGACTTCATCCGGTGCACGGAATTTCTTGGTTGGCTTCACGAAATCATTGAAGTAGCGGATGGCATATTCCACCAGAGCGTTAAGCTCCGGATGGGTGGCCGGTGTCGCACCCGGTGCATAGCGGGAAATAAAGCCCCACAAAGTGCTGGCATTTTCCGCATTGGATGCGCTGACAAGGTTCAGCAACATTGCAAACGGCACCGGCAGGTCAACCTTCGGCGGATTGCCGTAATGCTGATGCCAGACAGGATTGTTCAGGCGTGCTGCCCAATCCTGTTTTTCATAGGCTGCCAGATAGGTGAAATACTCATCCACCGCTTTCGGGATCACATCGAAATACAGTTTTTTCGCTGTTCTCGGCTTCTGGAACATGTACAGGCCGAGGCTTTCCGTCGGTGCATAGGTCAGCCATTCATCAATGCTGATGCCGTTGCCTTTGGATTTGGAAATCTTCTGACCGAGATCATCGAGGAACAGTTCATAAACGAAATGCTCCGGCGCACGACCGCCAAGAATTTCGCAAATCTTGTCATAGATCGCCTGATTGGTCTGGTGATCTTTGCCGAACATTTCAAAGTCCACGCCGATGGCTGCCCAGCGCATGCCGAAATCCGGCTTCCACTGCAGTTTCACATTGCCGCCGGTGACAGGCAGGGTGGTTTCAATGCCGTTTTCATCGTCAAAGGTGATGGTGCCGGCCTTGGCATCGACCTTTTTCATCGGCACGTAAAGCACGCGGCCGGTGGTTGGCGAGATCGGCAGGAACGGGCTGTAGGTGGCGCGGCGTTCCTCACCCAGTGTCGGCAGCATCACGGCCATAATATCGTCGTAACGCTCGGCAGCGCGCAGCAACACTTCGTCAAAGCGGCCGGACTTGTAATATTCCGTGGCACTGGCGAATTCATAATCGAAGCCGAAGGTGTCGAGGAAGCGGCACAGCAT
>JAIRVW010000442.1 GCA_031253705.1 Brucellaceae bacterium | reverse complement strand
GGAGATGCACAATTTCAATGCCAAAGCGATCGCACGTAAAATGGCAGTTTTGGCGCAGGCTCCCGAAGCACCGTCTGGCTTGAAAGTATATGATCTGGTCGCCTATGGCCGTTTTCCGTGGCAAAAAGGTTTTGGCACATTAAGCGCCATTGATAAGCAAAAAATAACGGATGCGCTGCGGCTCACTAATCTCACCGAATTTGCGGAAAGAACGGTCGGCTCTTTATCGGGCGGGCAGCGTCAACGTGTTTGGATTGCCATGGCGCTGGCACAAGACAGCGACATTATTTTGCTGGATGAGCCGACCACATTTTTGGATATGGCGCATCAGCTGGAAGTGATGCAACTGCTGGAACAGCTTAATCAGCAACACCGCAAAACCATTGTGATGGTACTGCATGATCTTAATCAGGCAGCTTGTTTTGCACACCATATTATCGCGATTAAACAGGGTAAAATCGTGAGCCAAGGCTCTGCACATGATATTATGTGTGCCGATGTTTTGCGCGATGTGTTTGGCGTGGAAGCAGATTTTTTTGAAGATCCGCGCACAGGAAAACCTGTTTGCATTCCTTATAAAACCTATTCGTGTGATCGTTCAGTTAAAGCCCAAACGCACGCATAATAAGAGTAGTTCAATGATGGTCTGCACCCTGTAACGTACCCTTTATGATGTACGGCCATGAGGTGTTTGGTTGTGGTGAAACCGCTATGCCGTAAAAACTGCGATCTCAGGCAAGCTTTGGCCGGTTTTGTCTCCTGTTATATTCTAGTGACTTTCCAGTCTTTTGATTTATTCTATATACTCAACATGCCGGTATAGGCTGGCAGTATATGCAGGAGCCTGACTTGAAGCGTTCCGTTGTCATTATCGTCTCTGTCATCTGTATTGCCCTTGCCGGATATGTGGGCTGGAAATGGTTTAGTCATCAGACTTCAGCCACGCAGAGCGCCGATGGCAGAGGTAGCAATCAGCATGATGCAAGTACAGTTCCCGTTACGATTGCTGTTGCTCAAAGTGGCTCAATGCCAGTTCTTCGTCAAACCATCGGCACAATTGTACCTGTCGCATCGACTGCCGTTAGCAGTCCTGCAGCAGGCATCGTTGCGACGGTAGCCGTTAAAGACGGCGCGGAAGTCAAAGCCGGTGATCTGGTTGTTCTGCTTGATGACCGTGCCATAAGGGCAGCAATCGGCAAAGATAATGCAGCGATTGCAAAAGATCAGGCAACTTTGGATGATGCCAATATCTCCCTCAACCGTATTAGTAAACTGGCTCGCACTGGTGTGGATACCTCGCAGGCGGAGGATGATGCTGTCGCAGCTGTGAAGGTGGCGCAAGCCCAGATCGGTGTTGATCAGGCGCAATTGGCCGCCGATAATGTTTCCTTGGCCAATACCAGAATTACCGCACCTTTTGACGGGCAACTCGGCATTGTGCAGGTGTCTCAGGGGGCATTTGTCAGTGCCGGTACAGCAGTCGCAACAGTGACGCAGATGAAGCCGGTTTATGCAGAGTTCTCGCTGGCCGAAACTGATCTCGCACTTGCCAGAAATGCGCTGGCACGTGGCGAATTAACCGCTGAAGTTACACCGTCCCGCGGGAACTCCGCACCTAAGGCGGCAACGGGAACAATCAGCTTTATCGACAACAATGTTGATCTCAGCACAGGCTCATTCAAACTCCGTGCAACCCTTGCCAATGATGATAACAGCTTCTGGCCGGGGCAGTCGCTCAATGTGCAGTTAGCAGCAGGCGAACAACAAAACCTCATTCTGATACCAAGTGTTGCAGTGCAACCTCAGGAAAACGGTTCAAGCACATATGTCGTTAAAGATGACGGCACAGTTGAAATCAGGCCGGTGACTGTAACAAGCAGGATTAATGACATGGCAGGCATCAGCCAAGGCTTGAAAGCCGGTGAAAAGGTTGTGACTGAGGGGCAGGGCACACTCTCAGCAAACAGTCGTGTAACGATTGTCGATAATACAAAATCTGCAGCTGCCGCAGGTGCTGATACTACAGCCAAAGAAACCACTACTCCAAAAAATTAACAGCGCGACCAACTTAATTTGTAAATGCACCCGCAATCATAAGAGACCGCAATGGGCATTTCAGAGATTTTTATCCGGCGACCTGTTGCAACAATCTTGCTGATGCTGGGGTTGTTAATGGGGGGACTTGCTGCCTACGGCCAACTGCCTGTTGCCGCATTGCCTGAGGCAGACTTTCCAACGATCAGTGTTTCCGCACAACTTGCCGGTGCTTCCCCTGATACTATGGCTTCGTCAGTGGCAACGCCGCTTATCAAACAGTTCGAAACAATTGCCGGTATTGATACAATCAGCGCTAGTTCATCATTAGGCAGCACGTCGATCACGCTTCAGTTTAACTTGTCTCGCAATATAGATGCGGCGGCAGCCGATGTTCAGGCGGCAATTACACGCGCCCAGCGTCAATTGCCCGATAATTTAACAACGCCACCCAGCTATCGAAAATCAAACCCCGCTGATGCAGCAGTGGTTGTGCTGGCTCTGACCAGTGATAATGCGCCACTCACTAGCATGGATGACATTGCGCAAAATGTAATTTCTCCTGCTCTGTCCACCATCTCCGGTGTGGCGCAGGCACAAATTTACGGCTCCAAGACTTATGCTGTTCGCGTCGAGGTTGACCCGCAAAAATTAGCCAGCCGCAACTTGTCACTTAATGACATTGCAACAAAACTGGCAGCAGCCAACAACCAGACACCTGTGGGCACAATTCAGAACAAACTACAGGCAATGACTATCGATGCGAATACGCAGCGAACCAATGCCGACGAGTTTCGCACTCTGATTATCAATACCGGCAATGATCATATTCTGCGCCTTGGCGATGTGGCGACAGTTACAGACAGCGTTGAAAATTTTAATCAGGGCAGTTGGTTTAATGGCAAGCCGAGTATTTCACTCGCCGTCCAACGCCAGCCCGGCTCAAACACAGTTGCAGTTGTTGATGCTATTCGCGCAAAACTTCCTGATATTGAAAAAGCACTGCCTGCATCAATGCACATTGATGTTGTGAATGATGTCTCGACCTCTATCCGATCCGCTGTTTCCGATGTCGAGCGCACGCTGGCAATCACCATCGCTCTTGTCATTTTGGTGATCTTCATTTTCATCCGACGCTTTTGGGCAACTATGATCCCGGGACTGGCCGTCCCCCTCTCTCTGATGGCGACATTCGGAGCTATGTATGTGTTTGGCTACTCGATTGATAATATTTCACTTCTCGGACTTACGCTTGCAGTCGGGCTGGTTGTGGATGATGCAATCGTTATGCTTGAAAATATAGTGAGTAAAACCGAACAGGGCATGGCACCATTTGAAGCCGCCATTATTGGCAGCCGTGAAGTCACCGGAACAATCATTTCCATGTCACTCTCGCTTGTTGCGGTTTTTCTGCCGATTTTGCTGATGGGTGGCATTGTCGGCCGTGTTTTGAACGAGTTTGGCATGGTTGTCACACTCGCCATTCTTTCTTCAGCTGTTGTGTCCTTGACGGTAACGCCGATGCTGGCTGCAAGGCTGCCGCATCACGAAGAAAAACCTCGCACAACACCAAGCCTGACCGGGCGCATCAATGCCGGATACGGGCGTTCTGTTGGCTGGTGCATACAACATAAATTCATTGTTCTGGCAGTATTTGTCTTGTCATTTATCGGCTCTGTATGGGTTTTTACCATATTGCCAAAGAGCTTTTTTCCAACCGAAGATATCGGCATTCTGACGGTATCAACGCAGGCTCGTCAGGATATCTCCTATTCAGCCATGCTGGCACTGCAGACACAGGCTGCCAATCTGGTTAAAGGCAATAAAGACGTAAAAAATGTTACGACTTTGCTGGGTGGCGGGCCCGGTGGTTCTACATTCAATTCCGGCTCGCTGCTCGTACAACTGAAAGACCGTGATCAACGACCGGATCTTGATGTGACCTTGGCGCAATTGCGCCGGCAGCTTTCTCAACTACCGGGTCTCAGAACATTCATCACACCTGTTCAGAGTTTGCGATTTGGAGGACGCTCAACGCAGAGCCAGTATCAGGTGGTGTTGCAGTCACTCGACGCCAATGCCGCACGGCAATGGTCACGCAGGCTTGGCGATGCCATGCGCGCTGATCCGGCAATATTCGTGGATGTGGCCTCTGATTTGCAAGATAAAGCACTGCAGGCGCATATTGATGTTGATAAAGACCGTGCTAATGCACTGGGTGTTACTTCGGCTTCATTGCGCACGACACTTGAAGCGGCATTTGGCACGTTGATAGCCACACAGATACAAACAACAGGCAACAGTTACGACGTCATTCTGGAATATGACCAGTCATTGAACTGGGATGAAAATGCACTGGCAGCAATCCGGCTGCCATCAACTTCAGGCATTCAGGTTCCGCTCTCAAGTTTTGCTACGGTCAGCAGAACCTTCGGGCCGGTAACTGTAAACCAAACGGGACAGCTTACCTCTGTCACTTTGTCATTCAACCTGCCAGCCGGTGTGGCTTTAGGAACTGCTACCGACAAAATTGATGCCTTACGTAGCCAGATTAATATGCCGTCGGGTATAGCGACCAATCTGGCTGGTGAAGCACAGATCTTCGCCCAGTCCACCAGTAACACAGGTATTCTTATTGGGGCTGCTATTTTGATAATTTATATTGTGCTCGGTGTGCTTTATGAAAGCTTCGCGCATCCTCTGACCATTCTTTCCGGCCTTCCTTCAGCTGCATTCGGAGCTTTATTCGCTCTCAAACTCTTCAGCTTTGATCTGTCCATTATTGCTCTGATAGGCTTGCTGATGCTGATCGGCATCGTGAAGAAAAATGCGATTATGATGGTTGATGTGGCATTAGTTCTAAAACGTGAACAAAACAAATCTGCTGATGAAGCAATTCATGAGGCCGCAATTCGTCGTTTCAGACCTATTATGATGACAACTTTTTGCGCTCTGCTCGCAGCCATACCTGTTGCGATTGGTACTGGGCAAGGCGCTGAACTGCGCCAGCCGCTTGGCGTTGCAGTGGTGGGGGGATTGATTGTCAGTCAGGTTTTAACACTGTTTATCACGCCGGTAATATTCATCGAAATTGATCGCATTGCCGAGCGTTTGTCATTTCGTAAGACGCCGGTGAATGATGAAATCAATCGTAATCCGGTGGTAACATAGTACCATTTTACACTGTATTTTTGACAGCATATTTATCTGGCTAACCGCTACTTAGGATTAGTACCGCCCCGGGAGCTTAGCCCGATCATGCACTAACATTAAACTCGGATCACCCAATGGGGCGACCAGATTGCTGACGTAATTTTATTAAAAGTGAATATATGCTAAGTTATTGATTTTATGGTGCCGCTTACGTGACTCGAACACGTGACCCCATCATTACGAATGATGTGCTCTACCAACTGAGCTAAAGCGGCAGGGAGATGCTCCCGCGCAGACCACAGAGAATATAGCGGTCTGTTCGCGCGGGTGATAGCGAAATCTCATGCTGATTGCAAGGCGCAAAAGTAAATAGAGGCGCTTTCTGTCCTGACGTCCAATTTATTTGATGCGGCCTGATAGAGTTTGCCATTTCATCTGTTCTATCAGAGTGATAGGTCGATCTTAGTTCCGGAGCTTGCTTTTGGGTGAGGTCTTATTCTGTCCTGCATAGCGCCGATTTCGCGACCTTATATTGCTCAATCCAGCGCTCAATCAGCTGTTCTGCAGGCAGAATTTCTTTAACCGCACCGATACCCTGACCGCAGCCCCAGATGTCCTTCCATGCTTTCGCGCCCGTGGTGGCTTTATGGAAGTCCATTTTGCTCGGATCAGCTTCCGGTAAATGATCCGGATTCATCCCTGCGGCTTCAATTGACGGACGCAGATAATTGCCGTGAATACCGGTGAAATAATTAGAATAGACGATATCTTTCGCGCTGGATTGCACGATCATTTCTTTATAGGCATCAACGGCATTGGCTTCCTGCGTGGCAATAAAAGGCGAGCCGATATAGGCGAGGTCTGCTCCCATAGCCTGTGCTGCCAGAATGGCACTACCACTGGAAATAGCACCGGAAAGTGCAAGAGAGCCGTCAAACCATTCGCGGATTTCGGCGATCAGTGCAAAAGGGGAGAGGGTTCCGGCATGGCCGCCGGCACCGGCAGCCACTGCAATCAACCCGTCGGCACCTTTACGGATTGCCGAATTGGCATGGCGGTTATTGATCACATCATGCAGTACAATGCCGCCGTAAGAATGAATGGCTGCATTGACCTCCGGCACAGCGCCGAGGGAGGAAATGACCACCGGCACTTTATATTTGACGCATAGTTCGAGGTCCTGCTGCAGCCGGAGATTGGAGCGGTGAACGATCTGATTAACTGCAAAAGGGGCTGCAGGGTGTTCCGGATTGGCAAGATTATAGGCTGCCAGCCCTTCGGTAATCTCGGCCAGCCATTCATCCAGCTGCGCAGCCGTTCGGGCATTGAGTGCCGGAAAGGCGCCGACAATACCGCTTTTGCACTGCGCCATCACCAGAGCCGGATTGGCAATAATGAAAAGCGGCGCGCCGATTGCCGGTAAGCGCAGGTGGTTTTTGAGAATATCCGGAAGAGCCATTTTACATTCCCATTATTGACGTAAACGTAAAAGTTATATTGATGGTAATGCTGCCGTAATGTCAAAGATAAAATAGGCGTGGTGTAAAGATTGCAGCCCGTAGTAATTTCTGCGGTCAGGGCTTGTCGCTTGACTCATATGCAATAATTATTGTGGAGTGTGCGGATGCGCATCTTTATGCCTTATACGGGTGGGATAAAAACGGAGAAAAACCGGAGCAGGCTGAAAAATGCGGGATTTTTAGCTAATAGTCTTTGTGGAACAATATGTTAAGATCGTATACAATCTTTTTGTTTCATGGCGATTGTTTGGATTTAATAAAACTTAAAAATCAGTTAATGCGTATACCGGTTTATTCGTGCATTAATAACGGCCACAAAGAGCGGGCCGGTTATAGGAAGGGATGATTTTGCAGGGCATCGAGAGTGCAATTCGCAGCGCTTTGACTAAAGCGGATTCATCTGATCCGGCCATGCGCCAGCGGATTTATGAATCCGTGTGGAGCGCGCATGAGCGCGCCATGGCGGCGAATGCAAATCTTTCGGACCAGCAGCGCGCGGAGCGTCGTGAGAAGCTGAAAACTGCAATCTCTCAGGTTGAGCAGGAAATGCGTCAGGCGGCTATTCCTGTGGTTGCCGCAGAGCCGGTGCAACCTGCGCCACATTATGACGGTGGCCTTGGTGTGCCTGATCTGGATCGTGCCGATATGCGCTCGCAGCCGAAAGGCTCGCGCAAACGTCGGCAGGAAACTGAGGCTGAGGCCGATCTTGGCTATGAACAGGGACTGTCGCAGCCGAAGCAGCGTAAGAAGCGCAAAAAATCCCGTCTGTTTTCTCTGGTGCTGCCGCTGGTGTTTTTGGTGGCAACAGGCTTTATCGGCTGGTCGCTATATAACAGCTTTGTCACGATCGGCCCTGTCGGCAATAACAGTCATTCGCAGGCCGGTAATATCGCTCCTGTGATGCAGGGCAATGAGGCCGACAGTAAAGACTGGATAACGATCTTCACGCCGTCGCAGCCGGATCGTATTTCTGTGCAGGGTAAGGCGACTGCGGAAATCGGCGGTTCAGGAAATGCCCGTTATGTCCGCATCAAATCGCCAAGTGTAAATGATACAGCCAGCTTTGATATCGGGCAGGGTGTGCTGGATCAGCTGGAAGGCAAGCAGGCCACATTTGAAGTCAGCCTGCGCAGTGATGACGGTGAGACCGTGCAGATGTCAGTCAGCTGTGATCTGGGCGCGCTGGGGAACTGCGGCCGCAAGCGCTATGATGTGACTGATCAGCAGAGCAGTCTGCTGTTTGATCTGTCGGTGCCTGAGGTGAAAGCCGCTAGCAGCTCCGGTCGTCTGGTGCTGACCAGCGATATTAACGGCGGCGGTAAGAGCGTCGATGTTTTTGCTATCCGCGTTAAGCCTGTAAAATAATTTATAATCTGCTTGTGAAACACTCCAACAGCCCTGCTTCTTTATCAGAGACGGGGCTGTTGGTGCTTGTCTTTATTCCCGCGCATAAAGAGCACAA
>JAIRVW010000324.1 GCA_031253705.1 Brucellaceae bacterium | reverse complement strand
GCGAAGCCGCTGTGATTGACTTCCAGCTGGCTTCTGTGCATCGCCGCCGCGGTGCCTATTACCGGCTGATGGCCTATGAAGACTTCCGTCATCTCATCAAGCAGAAGCGCAATTTCGCGCCGGATCTGATGACACCGACCGAAAAACGTATTCTGGCGCGTCGCTCGCTGCCGTCACGTATCTGGCTGGCAACGGGCAAAAAAGTCTATAATTTTGTGACACGCGGCATTTTCAACTGGTCTGACGGTGAAGGCACCGGCGACCGTATCGATAATGAAGGACCGGCGATTATTGCCGCGCTGAAATCCGATCCGCGTGTGAAAGATGTTTCGCTGAGCCTCTATTCCCTGCCTGCTAAAGGTGTCGGGATTTATGCCTTTGTTGAAACACTCAATGCCGATGAAAAATCACTGCGGGCACGTCTCAAAGGCTATAAAGTCGAGCTGATCCAGCCGGTCGCGCATTTGCCGCGCCGTCAAGATGGAACGGTACGTGAAGATATTCTGCGTCTCGTTGCCATGAACCAGATGACAGAGCTGGATGATCTGCTGCTGCGCGAACCGGAAATGCGCCCTCTGGTGGAAGCTCTGGCGGCACATCGTCTTAACTTCACCGACCGCCGCATCACGCAGATGGAATAGATTTTTCCGTCTGCAAACTCAAAAAACGCAATGAATAAAGTGCCTGCAGGCTTTGCAGGTACTTTATTTGTTCTGGTCTATGGCGTTTCGCTTAAGAATCATTACATTCGGAACCATGTCAGATTTTCCAGACGATATTCCCTTCTTCGGGGAGCCGGATGTACCGGCAACACCTAAACCGCAATCCGGTCCAAAAACCGGAATTGCTGCGCGGGCTATGCAGGCGCGCAACCAGCAGCGTGGCGAGCCGCCCTATCTGCAAGGGCTGAACCCTGAACAGCGGCAGGCGGTTGAAACGACTGAAGGGCCTGTACTCGTGCTGGCCGGTGCAGGCACCGGTAAAACCCGTGTTCTGACCACACGTATTGCCCATATTATTCAGCAGGGTCTGGCATTCCCAAGCCAGATTCTCGCAGTAACCTTTACCAATAAAGCCGCACGCGAGATGAAAGAGCGTATCGGTCATCTGCTTGGCGGCGCGGTTGAGGGTATGCCATGGCTTGGCACATTCCACTCGATCGGGGTGAAGATGTTGCGCCGTCATGCGGAACTCGCTGGCCTGCGCTCTGATTTTACTATTCTTGATACGGATGATGTGATCCGCCTGCTCAAACAGCTTATTCAGGCTGAAGGGCTGGATGACAAACGCTGGACACCACGTTCTTTCTCGATGATGATCGACGGCTGGAAGAACAAAGGCTACGGCCCCTCCGAGATTTCCGAAGGGGATGCGCGCTCGTTTGCCAATGGCAAGGGACGCGAACTCTATCACGCCTATCAGGAGCGGCTGAAAACGCTGAATGCCTGTGACTTCGGTGATCTTCTGCTGCATCCGATCCGGATTTTCCGCAAACATCCGGACATTCTGCGCGAATATCATGCACGTTTCCGCTATATTCTGGTGGACGAGTATCAGGATACCAACACCGCACAATATATGTGGCTGAGACTGCTCGCACAGCGCCCTAAATCTGCATCATCTCCAGATAGTACACCCAACGCGACCGGCTGGTCGCCAGATTCAAGCAATGCTGACTTTTCCCCCGCCCCTGCGGAGCGCAGCCGCGCTAGCGGCGACAGCGTGAGCACAAACAAAACTACACAGCAGGTCAATCTGTGTTGTGTAGGCGACGATGATCAGTCGATCTATGGCTGGCGCGGTGCGGAAGTCGACAATATCCTGCGTTTCGACAAGGATTTTCCGGGTGCAACAATCATCCGTCTTGAGCGCAATTACCGCTCCACACCGCATATTCTGGGTGCGGCGTCCTATCTGATTGCCCATAATGAAGGCCGTCTTGGTAAAACCTTGCAAGCACAGGCGGCTGATCCGGACGATCAGAAAGTGCATGTCCATGCGGCATGGGATTCCGAAGAAGAAGCACGCGCGGTTGGTGAGGAAATTGAACAGGCACAGCGTCGCGGTCATTTGCTCAATAATATGGCCATTCTGGTGCGCGCGTCGTTCCAGATGCGCGAATTTGAAGACCGTTTCGTCACGCTCGGCCTGAATTACCGCGTCATCGGCGGCCCGCGCTTCTATGAGCGTCAGGAAATCCGTGATGCCATGGCCTATTTCCGCGTGGTTGCCCAGCCTGCTGATGATCTGGCTTTTGAACGTATCGTCAACACGCCGAAACGCGGCCTTGGCGAAGCCAGCCTGCGGCTGGTGCATGATTATGCACGGGCAAAAAACATGCCGATGCTGCTTGCGGCAGAAGACCTGATTGCAACGGAAGAGCTGAAACCGAAAGCCCGCTCCGCACTGCGTGAAGTGGTCGAGAATTTCCGGCGCTGGCAGGGCTTGCTTGACAATAAGTCTCACACAGAACTGGCGGAGATTATTCTCGATGAATCCGGTTACACGGCGATGTGGCAGAATGACCGTTCTGCCGAAGCACCGGGGCGTCTGGAAAACCTCAAAGAACTGATCCGTTCCATGGAAGACTATGAGTCTTTGCGCGGATTTCTGGAGCATGTAGCTCTGGTCATGGATACAGAACAGAATGAAGGCATGGATGCCGTCAGCATTATGACGCTGCATTCTGCCAAAGGTCTGGAGTTTGAAACTGTCTTCTTGCCGGGTTGGGAAGAAGGCCTGTTCCCGCATCAGCGTGCGCTGGATGAAGGCGGACGCTCAGGGTTGGAAGAAGAACGCCGTCTCGCTTATGTCGGGCTGACACGCGCCAAGAAAAATCTGCACCTCTGGTTTGTATCCAATCGTCGTATTCACGGCATGTGGCAGACCACTATTCCGTCGCGCTTTTTGGAAGAGCTACCGGAAGAGCATGTGGACATTGCAGAATCTGACAGTTCCTATGGCGGCGGTTATGGCCAGTCACGCTTTGATGCAGTGGGGCGCGGCGATCCGTTTGCCAATTCCTACTCCACACCGGGCTGGCAGCGTGCGCAACAAAACCGCTCGGAAGCAACGCGAAGCAACTGGGGTTCACGCTCCGGTGCCAATGTCGAACGTATCGGCTATGGAGAAGCGGATTCCGGTTTCGGTGCCGGTCGCGGCTCGGTCAAAGGCAAAGTAATAGACGGCGAACTGGTTGCGAAATCCGTTTCCTCCACACCTTCCGCCTATAAAATCGGCGACCGTGTTTTCCATATGAAATTCGGCAACGGCAATGTCGCGTCGATTGACGGTAACAAGCTGACAATCGACTTTGACCATGCCGGACAAAAGCGCGTCATTGACAGCTTTGTCAAACCGGCATGAGCCGTATCAGCAATGTAGCATTGCATCGCGATGGCCGGATCCTGTTAGGCAAACGGTCACCAACCCGCCGAACTTATGCCAATTGCTGGGCATTGTTCGGCGGGCACCTTGAGGCCGGAGAAACTCCGGCTCAGGCAATGACTCTGCCCGATCTTGCACTTGCAGAATATCGGACGACATTTGAGCAGCTTGCCCGCTCTATCTGACAGAGTCTCGTT
>JAIRVW010000290.1 GCA_031253705.1 Brucellaceae bacterium | reverse complement strand
ATCACTCCTTGCCTTCATGTGGTAACAACAAAGCGTGAGAGAGCTGAACGGGAACCCCGCAAACAGCACCGCTCAGGCGCATAATTTGGCTCTGATGTATCGCGAATAGAGCAGGAGCGGAAGTGTTTTTTATTGTTTCCGCTTTAATCTCCGCTTTGTTAAGAATTTGTCATACAGAATGCATAAACGAACCGTAACAGGAACACTGTTTTGAGGATCGAATATCGCTGCGGCTTTACCGGCGATTTCAAAGGGGTTGTTAACGTGTCGCATAAAAAAGATCATGGATCGGTTAAAGAGGCTGAACCTGTAGGTAATGTGCCGGCATTAGTCGCAAAAACAGATGTGGTTGCAGCCAGTGGCAATGCCGACGCCAGTGTTGTGTCTTTGGCAGAAAGCCCTGAGCGTTTCGTCAATCGTGAATTCTCGTGGTTACAGTTCAATAAGCGCGTGCTGGCCGAGGCTGTGAATAAGCATCAGCCGCTGCTGGAGCGCGTGCGCTTCTTATCGATTTCGGCCGCCAATCTTGATGAATTTTTTATGGTGCGTATTGCCGGTCTTGCCGGTCAGGTGCGGGCAGGGGTTGCCACGCGCTCGGCTGACGGGCGCACTCCGCAGGAACAGCTGGATTTTGTGCTGGCTGAAGTTGCCACGCTGCAGGCTGCCCAGCAGGAAACTTTGCAAATGCTGCGCTCCGAACTGGCGCAGGAAAATATTGAAATCATCCGCTCTGACCGTTTGAAAAAGCACGATAAGAAATGGCTTGAGCATCATTTCCTTGATACGATTTTTCCGGTTCTGACACCGCTGTCGCTTGATCCGGCGCATCCGTTCCCGTTCATTCCGAACCTCGGCTTCTCGATGGCGCTGCAATTGTCGCGCATTACCGACAAGCACCCGATGGTGGCGCTGCTGCGTCTGCCGGTGGCACTGAACCGCTTTGTGGAAATTCCGTCCGAGGCGGGCAGCTATCGCTTTATCACGCTGGAAGATGTTGTCAGCTTGTTCATCGAACGCCTGTTTCCGGGTTATGAAGTGCGCGGTGCCGGTACATTCCGCATCATTCGCGACAGCGATATTGAAGTGGAAGAAGATGCGGAAGATCTGGTTCGCCATTTCGAAACAGCGCTGAAGCGCCGCCGCCGCGGTAAGGTGATCAGCATTGAATTCGACAGTGATATGCCAGAGGCCTTGCGGGTCTTTATGACCATGGAGCTCGGCGTCTCCGAGAGCCGTGTCAGCATTCTTCCGGGGCTGCTGGCGCTGAATATGATTTCAGAAATTGTCAGCGTTCCGCGTGATGATCTGAAATTCACACCTTATAATCCGCGTTTTCCTGAGCGTATCCGCGAGCATGGCGGCGATTGTTTAGCGGCAATCCGTGAGAAGGATATTGTCGTCCACCATCCATATGAGTCTTTTGATGTGGTGGTGCAGTTCCTGCGTCAGGCCGCGCTTGATCCCAATGTGCTGGCGATCAAACAGACGCTGTACCGTACTTCGAATAACTCACCGATTGTGCGGGCGCTGATTGATGCGGCGGAGGCCGGTAAATCAGTAACGGCGCTGGTGGAGCTGAAAGCCCGCTTTGATGAAGAGGCCAATATCCGCTGGGCGCGCGATCTGGAGCGTGCGGGGGTGCAGGTCGTGTTCGGCTTTATCGAGCTGAAAACCCACGCGAAAATGTCGCTCGTGGTGCGCCGTGAGGATGAGAAGCTGCGCTCCTATGTGCATCTTGGCACGGGCAACTATCACCCGATCACCGCGAAGATTTATACCGATTTGTCGTTCTTTACGTCCGATCCGGATACAGCGCGCGATGTGGCGCATATTTTCAATTTCATCACCGGTTATGCGCAGCCGGCAGACGGGATGAAACTGGCTATATCGCCATTTTCATTACGCAAACGTATTCTCAAGCATATTGCTGATGAAATTGAACATGCTCAGGCCGGTCGTCCGGCGGCAATCTGGTTGAAAATGAATTCGCTGGTTGATCCGCAGATTATTGATGCACTTTATAAAGCCAGCAGCGCCGGTGTGCAGATTGATCTGGTGGTGCGCGGTATCTGCTGTCTGCGTCCGCAGGTGCCGGGTCTGTCAGACAATATCCGTGCCAAGTCGATTGTCGGCCGTTTCCTTGAACATTCACGCATTTATTGCTTCGGTAACGGGCAGGATCTGCCGTCCAAAGAGGCGATTGTCTATATCAGCTCGGCGGATATGATGCCGCGCAATCTCGACCGGCGTGTGGAAACGCTGGTGCCTGTTACAAATGTGACCGTGCATCAACAGATTTTATCGCAGATTATGCTTGCAAATCTCTACGATAATCAACAAAGCTTTGAGGTACTTTCAGACGGAACCTCCAGGCGGATTAAACCGGTGGACGGGGAAGAAGCTTTTAACGCTCAGGAATATTTCATGACCAATCCAAGCCTATCCGGTCGCGGCAAGTCTCTGAAATCATCGGCACCACGTTTGATTGCGCGCCACAACCGCGTCCGCGCAGAGCGAAACCGCAACGCATGACTTTGTCTCTGGCACAGGGCCGCTTGAAAGGTCTGGAACCGGTCGCAGTTATTGATATCGGTTCCAACTCCGTGCGTATGGTTATCTATGAAGGTATTGTGCGTTCTCCGACAATTTTCTTTAACGAGAAAATTCTGAGCGGGCTCGGCAAAGGGCTGGCACAAACCGGACGTCTGAATGATAAATCAGTCGCCAGCGCCCTTGAGGCGCTGCGACGTTTTCGTGCTTTGGCCCGCCAGGCCGGTGCAACAAAAATCTACACAATTGCGACCGCCGCAGCCCGTGAAGCTGAAAACGGCCCCGACTTTATTGCGCGTGCTGAAGAAATTCTGGGTGAGAGCATTCAGATTCTCTCCGGCCGTGAAGAAGCCTATTATTCCGCGCTCGGTATTATTTCCGGTTTCCATCATCCCGATGGTATTGCCGGTGACCTTGGCGGCGGCAGTCTTGAGCTGGTCGATGTGCATGGTCACAATCTTGATAAAGCAATCGGCAGCGGCATAACCCTGCCGCTCGGCGGTTTGCGCCTTCAGGATATGTCCGGCGGTAAAATCACGGAAGCTGCGAAAATCACCCGCAAATATGTCGGCGATGTCGAGTTTTTGAAAGAGGGCAAGGGACGCACATTCTATGCGGTGGGCGGTACATGGCGAAATCTTGCCAAGCTGCATATGAGCGCCAAACATTATCCGCTGCATGTGATGCATGGCTATGCCATGGATCCCGATGATGCCTATCACTTCCTCTATCGTGTGGCGCGGTTCGATATTGACCATATGCGCGGCATTGAAGCGGTGTCGAAAAACCGTCGCCAATTGCGGTCCAATGGTGCGACCGTGCTGATGGAAGTGGTCAAACGTATGCAGCCTGCGCAGATCGTGTTTTCTGCTCTGGGTGTGCGTGAAGGCTATCTGTTCTCCTTGCTGACGAAGAAAGAACAGAAGCTTGATCCTCTGCTGTCCGCTGCTGAAGAGCAGGCGGTGCTGCGCTCGCGTTCGCCGCGTCATGCGCATGAGCTTGCAGACTGGACAGGTTATGCTTTTGAAAAGCTGGGCTATGATGAGACTGAGGATGAAAACCGCTATCGTCGGGCGGCTTGTCTTCTCGCTGATATCAGCTGGCGTGCGCATCCTGATTATCGCGGTCCGCAGGCGCTGAATATTATTGCCCACGGGTCTTTCATCGGTATTGATCATCCGGGGCGTGCCTATATGGCGCTGGCCAATTATTATCGTCATGAAGGCGTGATGGATGATGAGGCTGCACCGGAGATTATCCGTATTGCCACACCGCGTCTGCGTGAACGTGCGCGGGTGCTGGGTGCTCTGCTCAGGGTCGTTTATCTGTTCTCGGCCTCAATGCCGGGTGTGATCCCGCAGCTGAAA
>JAIRVW010000280.1 GCA_031253705.1 Brucellaceae bacterium | reverse complement strand
GGCAGGTTCTGCTTCTGGCGCATGAAAGAGCGGTTCATGCTGCGCGTATCAGTAAAACCGCTTGCGACAGCCACTTCCAGCAAGGATGTATTGCCGCTTGTCAGCAATTCCTTGGCGCGATGCACCCGCAACTCTTCCCGCACCTGAAAAGCGGTTTTGCCAAGCCCTAGCTGAAATCCCCGTTCCATCTGACGGGTGGAGATACCAAGACGGCGTGCAACTTCGGCCATTGCCAGCGGATCTTCCAGCGTTTCCTCAAAAATACGGATGGCTTTACGGATCATCGGCGAGCGCACGCCGTTAAAACTCAGAGCTGGTTGTTCCGACGACAGCAACTCATAAGGGAACATCAGGATAGACGCGCTTTTGCGCGCCAGTTCCTCGGAGATTTCCGCCTGAATGATTGAAAGCGCCAGTGAAGCCGCCCCCAACCCGCCGGCACAGGTGAAATGGCGACCGCTGCGGTGAAACAGACTGGTTGTATCAGCCGTGAAACCGTCGAAAAGCTGCAGAAAATCTTCTTTATGAAACCAGTTCACACAGCAATTGCGGTCTTCCAGCAATCCGGCTTCCGCCACGATGAAGGCCGCCGTACACAGACCGATCACATTTTTATTCTGCCGGTCAGCGCGTTTCAGCACCTCAATCAGTGTATTTTGTCCCGGCCGGTAATGCGGCAGCACCCCGCCAACCACGGCAATATAATCACAATCATCCAGCGCGCCGATCGGCGCCGTCGGCGCGACTGTCATGCCCGAACTGGATTCGACCGGCAGGCCGGTTAAAGTACAGATTTTCCAGCCGCAGCGGATCTGACGGCTCTTATCCTTATCATCGGCAGCCAAACGAAACGGATCAAGAAACAGGCTCAATGCTGAAAGGGTAAAACCGGGCAATACGACAATACCCAGCGTCAGACGCTGCGCATCCGGCTCTGCCACCTTTTTACTAAGCTTCTCCGTCTCCATCGGCCTGCTCCCCTGCCCGTCAACAGCGATAAAGTTGATAGCATTTTTTGTAAAGAGCCAAGGTCATTCCGGTCAGCCATTCAATTCTTCAGAGCTGCATTTCCGGCATTTTAAAAAAACGCTTGCTCCTCCAGCCGCTAGAGCATGCAGCATGAGCACATACCAACAGCTTGTGCAGGATTAAGCACAAGCCAACGACAGTGCAGCGATGTCTTAAACGAAGGCCTTTTCTGCAATGTCAGGAAAGAGGTCTGAAATGTCCCGTTCTTATTCCTATAAAGATCAGGCACCGGTACAGAATAAGCCTAAGCTGATCATGCTGATGCTTGTCAGTTTTATCGTCTGGTCGCTGGCTTTGATATTGCTCTATAATGTCGCAGACAGTCTGATCGGCTGGGCAACAACCGGCGGCAGTGCCCTGATTGATGCCGGAAAATCTCTGGCCGGCAAAGAAGTGACCACCGCATTTGACGCCTTAAATGCCGGTCAATATGCAGAACCGGTTATCGCATTTCTGCGGGCATCACTCGCCCCTATTTTATGGCTTGTCTGGGCGGCAGGCGTAGTCATTATTTTATTACTGCCGGTTCTGTACAGGCAATTGCTCAACATCCGCCGGATACGCAGGCATTAAAAACGGACGAAGATCAAGACAGCCTGTTTTAACCAACGGGCTGTCTTCTTCTCAGCCGCTCTGTCCATAAATGCCAATAAGAGCGGGCTTTATTCAAAGCGAACCATCTTTGTCTGATCAGACTATAGAAAAAATGCCGATCGCCTGATGCGCTGCCTCTTGATGCACTTGGCACGGCATCAATATCACTCTGAACATCACGCGCCGCAACCAAAGGCGGCCAAACAGACAGTCCGGTATTGGTTTTGGTCAGCCAGAAGCGCAGATAATTGTCCACCGGTGAGAAAATCAAGTTTTGACTGTTCACGAAATTCTGTGCACCGGTGCGCGACCAGATCAGACCACCGGTCGTCATCGGAAAATAATGCGCATGCAATAGTGTGTGAACCTGCTGCGAAGAACTGATACCGTGCAGCGGCGTATAGCGCTTCACCTGATCTGTACCGATATTGATCAGATCCCAGTAGCGGCCGTCTTTTTCCAGCCATGCCAGCATTTTAGCTGCGGTATCAGCCAGATCGGCAGGCACAGACATATCATCTTCCAGAACCATGCCATATTCTTCACCGGAGTCCAGAAACATCTGTGCGGCTTTCAGATGGCTCAGATAACAACCCATCTCTCCGCCGCTGATATTGCGGCCTAAAAAGGCCAGCGCACGGCGCTCTTGATAGGAAGGATTTTGTCTGGGATCACTTTTGCGACCGTCCACCGCAGAGACACGAACAAAGTCAATACCTGCCTGCTCCAGCTGTTCAGCAGACACCCGCAGCCGTTCCTGACTGCCATCAAGATTGATAAGATATGTCCTCACGGTGTCCCCCGCCACAATAGGGCGATACGCACCACCATTTCATGACTTCATACCCCATGTCATAAAATGGCTGGCTTGCATCAATGCATTATCACTAGATGCAAGTTTGTGAAGACACAATCAGGGATTAACCGGTTATTAACGGAAATGTTTGGAAAGCTTCAGACCCTGCGCCTGATAATGGGAGCCAAGGTCACTGCCATACAAGGCCTTTGGCCGCTTGAGCATGTTTTCATAGATCAGACGGCCGACAATCTGCCCGTGCTCGAGAATGAACGGCACTTCATGGCTGCGCACTTCCAGCACCGCACGGCTGCCCTGCCCGCCCGCTGACACATTGCCAAAGCCCGGATCAAAAAAACCGGCATAATGCACGCGAAACTCGCCGACCAGCGGATCGAAAGGTGTCATTTCCGCAGCATAAAGCGGCGGCACATGTACGGCCTCCTGAGAAACCAGAATGTAAAACTCATCCGGATCGAGCACCAGTTCACGGTGACCGCGATCATAGATCGGCTCCCAGAAATCCAGCACATCATGCTGTGCGCGCTTATCCACATCGACAACCGATGTATGATGCTTGCCGCGATAACCGATCAGACCGTTGTCGCCACCGCTCAGATCAATCGACAGAGCAATACCACCATTGGAAATATTCGGTACGGCGGATGCGACCAGCGTTTCAGCCATATGCAATGCGCCAAGTTCAGCTTCGTTGAGCTGTGCGCCGCCTTTACGGAAACGGATTTGCGACAGACGTGAGCCGGTACGGGCGACGATCGGGAATGTACGCGGGCTGACTTCCAGATAAAGCGGGCCGTGATAACCGGCAGGCACCTTGTCAAATTCCTGCGCATTATCCGTAATCACACGGGTGAAAATATCCAGACGGCCGGTCGAGCTTTTCGGATTGGCGGAAGCGGACAGCTCCGGTGGCAGCGCCAGCCCTTCCAGCAACGGCACAATATAAAC
>JAIRVW010000239.1 GCA_031253705.1 Brucellaceae bacterium | reverse complement strand
ATGAACCATGACAATGCCGCACTCTGCACCTTCTTGGTTAAGGAGGTCTCAACGCGACACATCAAAGGGGTAGAAATGTCGGGCAAAAAGAAACCATTGGTCGTCATTACCCGGAAATTGCCGGATCCTGTTGAAACGCGCATGCGTGAATTGTTTGATGCGCGCCTGAATATTGATGATCATAAAATGTCGCGTGAAGAACTGGCGGCCGCCATGCGTGAGGCTGATGTACTGGTGCCGACGATTCGTGATGTGATCGATGCGGAGCTGATTGAGCAGGCAGGACCTGATCTGAAGCTGATCGCAAATTTCGGCAATGGCGTGGATAATGTGGATGTGGCCGCTGCTGCCAAGCGCGGCATTGCTGTGACCAATACGCCGAATGTTCTCACCGAAGACACCGCCGATATGGCGATGGGGCTGATTCTCTCGGTACCGCGCCGCCTTGTGCAGGGTGCCAATGTGTTTTCCACTTCCGGTGAGTGGCCGGGCTGGTCGCCGACATGGATGCTGGGGCGCCGCATCTGGGGTAAGCGCCTCGGTATTGTCGGCATGGGGCGTATCGGTACAGCTGTTGCACGCCGTGCCAAGGCCTTCGGTCTTGCTATCCATTATCACAACCGCAAGCGGGTTCATGCGGCGGTTGAGGAGGAACTGGAGGCGACCTATTGGGACAGCCTCGATCAAATGCTGGCGCGGATGGATATTATTTCCGTCAATTGCCCTTCAACACCGGCAACATTTCATCTGCTCTCGGCACGGCGTATCGAGCTGATGCAGCCCAATGCCTATCTGGTGAATACGTCACGCGGCGAAATCGTGGATGAAAATGCGCTGATCCATCAGATCGAGCAGGGCAAACTGGCCGGTGCCGGTCTTGATGTGTTTGAACAACATCCGGCAGTTGATCCGCGTTTGCTGAAGCTGGCCTCTGAAGGCAAAGTGGTGATGCTGCCGCATATGGGCTCTGCCACGCTGGAAGGACGTATTGATATGGGCGATAAAGTCATCGTCAATATCCGCGCTTTCTGGGACGGGCATCGTGCGCCCGACCGCGTTTTACCGCCGCGTGTCTGATTGATTGCTTTCGCCGTTCAGAACAGTCTGAGCGGCGAAAATTTATTCTATCGGGACTGCTGCAGGATTTCAAAACCGGCAATCAGCGCATCCAGCCCGTATTCAAAACTGCGCTCCGCTTCATCCTCACCAAACTGGTCAAAGATTTTCAGTAGAAAGTCTGACGCGCCCTCAGTTGCAGGCGTTGCTGTGCTCTGCCGTTCCTGCGCATCGTCATGCGCTGATTGCTGTTCTAATACAGAACCCACCGTATAATGGCCGATGACTGAAAGTGCTCTGACCGCATTTTCAGGACTGAACCCTGCCTGACATAAAAACCGGATTTGCGCTTCAGCCGTGGCAAAATGCGGAGCGGTCGGGCGAGTACCGGCATGAATGCGCGCACCATCACGGTAGCTCAGCAAGGCTTTGCGGAAACTGCAGCCGTTATTTTTCAGAAAAACACGCCAGTCTTCATCCTCAAGCGGCAGTGAATGCGTGTGATTTTCACTCAGCATTGTTTCTGCCAGGGCATCCAGCAAAACGCGTTTATTGCTGAAGTGCCAATACAAGGCAGGCTGCTGCACATGCAACCGCTCGGCCAGTTTGCGTGTTGTCAACCCGTCAGCGCCAACCTCATTGAGAAGATCCAGTGCAGCACGGATAACCGTCCGCCGGTCAAGCTTTGTCATCAAAATCCCTTTCTCAGACTTGACAATTTATCATAGATAAATTTTATGTCCATTTCCTTATCGTTGATAAATTATGGTGAAGCTATGCAGACGGAAGCACGGATCAATAAATCTCTGGCCATTGTGCTCAGTGTCATTGTGCTGGATGCAATGGGGCTCGGGCTTGTGATGCCGGTGCTGCCGGAGCTGCTGCGCGGACTGGTGCCTGACGGACAGGTAACGGGTCATTATGGTGTGTTGCTGGCTGTCTATGCGCTGATGCAGGTGTTCTTTGCGCCGCTGCTAGGGCGATTGTCAGATCGCTATGGCCGCCGTCCGGTGCTGATTATGTCGCTCGCCGGTGCGGCAATTGACTATGCCGTCATGGCGGCAGCGCCGGTGCTCTGGGTGATTTATATCGGCCGCATGATTGCCGGTATTACCGGAGCGACAGGTGCGGTTGCGGCATCGGCCATTGCCGATACGATGCCGTCAAACCAGCGGGCGCGCTGGTTCGGCTATATGGGCGCCTGTTACGGTGCCGGAATGATTGCGGGCCCTGCGATCGGCGGGCTGGCAGGCAGCCTGTCTGTGCACGCCCCCTTTATCGCAGCTGCTGTACTGAACGGAACCGGTTTTCTGCTGGCTTATCTTTTTCTCAAAGAGACACGTCCGGCAGTCTCACAGCCCGCAGTTTCAGAAACATTCAGTTTGCGTGAGTTTCTGTTGCCGGTCAGCCCTTTCAAAGGGATGACCGCACTTGCGCTGGTGTTTTTCATTATCCAGCTGGTGGGGCAGCTCCCTGCGACATTGTGGGTGATCTATACGGAAGATCGTTTTGCATGGGACACAACCATGGTCGGCTTTTCGCTGGCGGCTTTCGGTGCAGTGCATACCGTGTTTCAGGCTTTTGTGACCGGCCCGCTCTCAGCTCGTTTTGGTGAGCACCGCACATTGATCATCGGCATGGTTGCCGATGCCTGCGGTTTTCTGGCGCTGGCCATGATCACGCAAAGCTGGATGATATTGCCGGTACTGTTGCTGCTGGCAACCGGCGGTGTCGGCATGCCCGCATTGCAGGCAATGTTGTCAGAGGCTGCCGGAGAGGATGAGCAGGGGAGTTTGCAGGGCACACTGACCAGCCTGACGAACTTAAGTTCAATTATCGGGCCCCTTGGTTTCTCGGCTTTCTACGCAATAACCGCAGTTGCATGGAATGGCTGGGTGTGGATTGCCGGCGCTGCGCTTTATTGCATCAGCTTCACGATCTTACGCCGGTCTTTGTCCGTTCGCTGAATGTGAGCGTGCCACGGCAATGCAGATTGCCGTGGCTCCAAAAGATGTTACGGACGGCGGAAATGCGACGGCAGATCGTAAAGATAGGCGATTCGCTCAATTCCTTCACGCAAGCCCTCATAGGCCACGGTCATAGTATGACCATTGGCGTGGATCATCATGTCGGAGCTGGCCATAATCGCCACATGACCCGGCCAGAACACCAGATCTCCACGCTGCAGATTGGCATAATCATCACCGGCATCCAGGATTTCACCCAGATGATCACCCTGCATATCGGAGTCGCGCAGTACATCGCGTCCTGCATCAAGCATTGAAAGCTGCACCAGTCCTGAGCAGTCAATGCCGAAGCCGGATGTACCGCCCCACAGATAAGGGGTGTTGATCAGGCTTTCCGCTGTGGCGACATAATCGGAAACGCTCTCGTCAATCGCACGCAGATGCTTGGCAAAAATTGCGGTACCATCGGCCAGCATGCCGTAGCGGCTGCCACGATTTTCAACGAATTCAGTGATTTCGACTGCGGAGCCGAGTGACAAAGCGCTGGTGTGGCGGAAGCGCAGATCGGCACCGGAATAGATGAAAGTACGTGGTACACAGATACGGTGGGTCGGTGCATTACCACTCTCGCCCAGTTCGCTATCCGGTACATAGCCGACATACCCGTCGCGCAGTGATTGCACCCAGCTCCAGCCATTGGCCTGCTCAAAAACGGTGACCTCATCGCCATAAAGCATCTGGCTCTGCGGGCCGCTTGGCTGTTCCGGCTTGCTGCGCAGATCACAGACCGGCACGATGACGCGCTTGCGCTTGCCTTCCGTAAAGGCAGCGGCATCGACTTTGCCGCGCAAGGAAATATCCGCCAGATCAGGACGATAGGCGTGGAGACGGCGGTCAGGATGGGTCATAAAGGCAGTTCCCTGGATTTTGCAATAACGCGGTCGCCCAGTCTTTCGACATAGAGCGCCCCGCTGACAGTTCGTTTGATCAGGACATTGCGCAGATCTTGCGGATCGCGATGGCGGCTGACCAGCCCCATCGTGCCCATCGTATCCAGCGCGCGGGTAATAACAGGTTTTGTAACTCCCAGACGTGCAGCCAGAGCACGCACGGTATGGGGTGGTGTTTCAAGATAGATTGTCAGCAAAATGGCCATCTGCCGCCATGTCAGGTCATGGGTTTCGTCGCGCACCTGTGACAGGGACACGGTTTGTAACAGCGTCAGCGCCTGTAATGGTTTTAACTCGACAGCCATGAAATGCCACTTGTTTAAGAGAAAGGCCTGCCCGTGAGTACAGGCAGGCTGCTTGTTTACCTTACGTGTAGCGTATTCAACTGCTTTTGAATTGAACCTGCAAGAGGCTTAAACGTAACGCTGCTTGATCACCTGATAAAGTGCGCGGATACCCTGTGCCGCACCGCCGACTGTGGCAGCGGATTTCTCAACCGGTGTCCAGCCGTAAATGTCGAAATGTCCCCAGACCTTGGCATTTTTGACAAAGCGCGAGAGGAACAGCGCTGCGGTAACAGAACCGGCAAAACCATCGGTGGTTACATTGTTGGTATCGGCAATTTTGGAGGCCAGTTTAGCCTCATAAGGTGCCCAGAGCGGCATGCGCCACAGCGGATCGGATTGGGCTGCGGCCTGTTCGGCTACTTTCGCGGCAAAGGCTTCATCATGGCTGTAGCATGGCGGCAGATCAGGCCCCAGTGCCACACGCGCTGCACCGGTCAGGGTTGCCATATCGATGATCAAATCCGGATTTTCTTCGTCGGCTAAGGACAGTGCATCGGCGAGAACCAGACGGCCTTCCGCATCGGTATTACCGATTTCAACAGTCTGTCCCTGACGGGAGGTCAGGATATCGCTCGGGCGGAAAGCATTGCCGGAGATGGAGTTTTCAACCGCCGGGATCAGCACGCGCAGACGTACCGGCAGTTTGGCATCCATGATCATGCGGGCGAGGCCGAGAACATTGGCTGCACCGCCCATATCTTTTTTCATCAGCAACATGCCGCTGGCAGGCTTGATATCGAGACCACCGGTATCAAAGCACACGCCTTTACCAACCAGCGTAACCTTCGGATCGCTGTCTTTACCCCAGCTGAAATCAATCAGGCGTGGTGCAATATCACTGGCGCGGCCGACGGCATGGATCATCGGGAAATTCTGTTTGATGAGATCATCACCAATGACAGCCGTGAATTTCGCACCATAAGCGTCTGCGAGGTTGCGCGCTGCCTGTTCCAGTGCATCCGGTCCCATATCACTGGTCGGTGTATTGATCAGATCGCGGGTCATGGCGCTAGCATCAGCCAGACGGCGGGTTTCAGCGAGATCGGACAGGCCGGATATATAGAGCGAAACACTGTTCTGGTCTTCTGCGGAAGCGTCTTTTTTATAGCGGTTAAATTGATAGCCGCCGAGCAGGAAGCTGACCGCGAATAATTCAGCATGGTCCGCTTTGCCTTGAAGATGCCAGTTACCGGCTGGCAGCAGGCGGGCAAGTTTGCCGCCGATCAGACGGCCTTCGCCGCTTTTATCTTTCTCAGCCGGTTCGATGCCGAATAAAGCGCCGCTGATCTGTCCCTGTTCATCGGCGAGTGTCAGCAACTGTCCGGCTTTGCCTTTATAGGCATTGGCTTTTGCCCAGTTGAGCACAGTTTGCGGGAACTGACCATTCGCCAGTGTCTCCGGTGTTACCAGCCATATTGGTCGGCTGTCGGCAGCCTGCTGATCCAGAAGGGCGGCGCGGTTCGCAGATAAAGGGAGGGAGGTCATTGTAAATTCCGTTTTTATTTTCGGGAGAGCGGCCTGAGTCGCTGATACAGACACCATAATTAACCCTCTGTTAGGGTTAATGGAATATTGATTTTATCATATTCGGGTGAAGCTGTAGCGAAGAAATCGGGCAAATTTTCAGCGCTGGCGCCTGTCATATTTTGATGGAGAAAGTCTGATGCAGAACTATGCACCAAATTCTGAACATTCGGACAAGTCACGCTTTGGTTTTTATTCCGGTACCGGACGTCTTTTGACACGGAGCTTCAAGCTCAGTTCTGCATTGTTTTTAACCGGACTGGTGCTTGCCGGTTGTACGGCAGTTGACCGCACTACAACCGGTTCTGTCACGAAGGGCGGCGGCACCAAGGCTGAGCGTTCTATTGAGCAGATGAATGCCCAGCAGCTGGCACAGGCTGCCCAGTCCTATGGTGCGCATTATCAGAAAAATCCGACCAGTAAGGTTGCGGCACTGAACTATGCGACAGTACTGAGCATGGCTGGTCGTAATGATCAGTCGCTGGCGGTGATGCGTGCGATTGCCATTCAGATGCCGAAAGATAAGCAGGTGCTTGCAGCCTATGGTAAGGCTCTGGCCGGTGCGGGCGAGCTGAATGCAGCGCTGGATGCCGTGCGCCGTGCACAGACACCGGAATATCCGGACTGGCGTTTGTTGTCGGCTGAAGGTGCCATTCTCGACCAGCAGGGTAATTCTGCGGACGCCCGTGCAATTTATCAGAAAGCCTTGCAGATTAAACCGGGTGAAGCTTCGATCCTGTCCAATCTTGGCATGTCCTATGTTCTGAGCGGAGATTTGCCAACCGCAGAGAAATATCTGCGTCAGGCCTCAACAGCCAATGGCAGTGATAGCCGCGTCCGCCAAAATCTGGCGCTGGTTGTCGGTCTTCAGGGACGTTTTCAGGAGGCGGAAACCATTGCCTCCCGCGAATTGTCGCCGGAACAGGCAAAGGCAAATACAGATTATCTGCGCTCAATGCTGGCAAAGCAGGGTGTTAAAAAACAGGCATAGGCCTGAAAATAATATAAAATTAAAAAACGGCCTGCCTGAAACACTATGTTCCGGCAGGCCGTTTTGTTTTTAATTGCCGGCAATGCCACCTGCACCAAACACCATGATCAGCGCAGGTCCGAGAATAACCATGAATAAAACCGGCAGGAAGAAGACGATCATCGGCACGGTGAGTTTCGGCGGCAGGCCAGCAGCTTTCTTTTCGGCTGCGAGCAAACGCATATCACGGCTTTCCTGCGAAAGGGTACGCATTGCTGTTGCCACCGGCGTACCATAACGCTCAGCCTGTATCAGTGCCTGTGTCATGGATTTAATTGCTTCCATACCGGTACGGCTGGCGAGATTTTCATAGGCCTGCCGGCGCTCCGGCAAAAAGGCCAGCTCTGCATTGGTCAGCATCAGTTCTTCCGCCAGATCGACAGACTGAATGCCGATTTCATCCGCCACGCGGCGGAATGCGGCTTCCGTTGACATGCCGGATTCCACGCAGATCAGCATCAGATCCAGCGCGTCCGGCCAGGCCAGAGTGATGGATTCACGGCGTTTGGCAGCGACATTACTTACGTAAAGGTTTGGTGCATAGAAACCGGCATAAGCAGCAAAAATACAGGCTGCAAAACGTATGAATGCGGTTTGTTGCGCCAGCATACCAAGCCCGTAGATCAGGAAGACAGCCAGAGCCAGAAATGCAAAGGGCAGCATAAAACGCATAAACAGGAAGATGTTCAGCGGGTTTTGCCCGCGATAACCGGCCTGACGCAGTGATGCGACTGTTTTTTCATCCGCAAGAGCGCGGCGCAGATCAAGCTTTTCAACAAAATCACGAATACCGGCCTTTTGCTGATGGCGCAGGCTGATCCCGCGTTCTTTATCATTGGCAATACGGGCTCTTTCACGGGCACGGATGGCTTCGCGTTCAAGAGCAACTGATTTCATCCGCCCCTTCAGCGGGTTACGCTGTAAATAAGGAAGTAAAAGAGTTAGCACAGTTGCGAACATCGCAAACGTGACAAAAATGGCGATGAGAGCTTGCCGCTGAAACAAGGTAGTTTCGAAAAATTCCCGCATAACTACCTCCGTTTACATTTTGAAATTAATCATGATTTTCATCACGAAAATTCCGAGCGAATACATGATTACTGAGATGACCAGCAGAACATTGCCGGGAAATGTGGTGAAGAGCAGGTTGATATAACCCGGGTTCATAAATGAAATCACTGTGGCTACAAAAAACGGCAATGCACCGATAATGCCGGCAGAAGCTTTGGCTTCCTGTGACATGGCCTGTACTTTGGCTGCCATTTTTTTACGGTCACGCAAAACACGCGACAGATTGCCCAGTGCCTCGGACAGGTTACCACCTGCCTGCGATTGAATCTGAATCACAATCGAGAAGAAGTTTGTCTCAGGGCAGGGCATATTTTCCGGCATTTTGGCAACCGCTTCCGGAATCGTCAGCCCCATTTGCTGCGCCTCAACAATCCGGCGAAATTCTTCCTTGACCGGTGAAGGGGCATCATTGGCCAGCAGGCGCAGACTATCATTCAATGGCAGACCGGAGCGCAAAGAACGGGTGATAACATCCAGCGCATTGGGGAAGTCATTAAGGAAAGCTTTCATCCGCTTTTTACGAAAATGCAGAATAATCCAGCGCGGCACGCCGAAAAAACCGATCAGTATAATGAGCGGGGACATGATCAGCGGCACGCCGCCAATTGTTCCCAGCAAGAAGCAGATAAAGGCACTACCGGTGCTGATAAGGTAAAACTGACGTATACTCCAGTTCAGACCGGCCTGAGACAACAATGTCCGCAAGGGCGGATTTTTCTGGTTTTTGTTTTGTGTTTTATTGCGGCGGTCAAGTTCGTCCAGGTTATCCTGCAATGTCCGGCGGCGTTTCTGCGCTTCGCTTTGTTTCTCGCGCTCGGAACGCATAATTGCCCGGCTGGTTGTTGTTTTCTTGATCGCATCGAGACGTTTCTGGCCGGTTTTCTCGGAGGCAATACGGTCAAAGAAAATTGCATAGAGCAGGGCACCGACCGCAACGGCGGCCAGAACAACAAGCAGAATTGTTGCACCGTTCATAAGAGTGCCCTTTCAGTGTCCGGCATTGTGACAATGCCTGTGAATGCATAAAACCGGTCAGAAACGGAAAGTTATCTGACGCTGATTACAGCTGATGGCTGCCTGCAACTTCCATGGAATCCAGAATTGTCGAGAGCCGCTGATCTTCATTGTAATAGCGTGCCCGTTCCCAGAAGGCCGGACGGGCAATGCCGGTGGAGACATGACGACCTATAATATTGCCGTTAATATCTTCCCCCATCATCTCAAAATTGATCAGATCCTGCGTGATGATGACATCACCTTCCATGCCGATCACTTCCGTCACATGCGTAATACGACGCGTACCGTCACGTAGACGTGTCGCCTGAATAATCACATCGACTGAACCGACAATGATTTCGCGCACGGTGCGTTGCGGCAATGTATAGCCGCCCATGGCAATCATGGCTTCCATACGGTTCAGGCATTCACGCGGGCTGTTGGAGTGGATGGTACCCATGGAGCCGTCATGACCGGTATTCATGGCCTGAAGCAGATCGAACACTTCAGGGCCGCGGACTTCACCGACGATGATACGTTCAGGGCGCATACGCAGACAGTTTTTAACCAGATCGCGCATTGTGATCTCGCCTTCGCCTTCAAGATTGGGCGGGCGGGTTTCAAGACGTACAACATGGGGCTGCTGTAATTGCAATTCTGCCGAGTCTTCACAGGTGATAATGCGCTCTGTGGAGTCGATATAGCGTGTCAGGCAGTTAAGCAGCGTAGTTTTACCGGAGCCTGTGCCGCCGGAAATAATAATATTACAGCGCACACGGCCGATAATTTGCAGCAGTTCCGCACCCATTTGCGAAATACTGCCGAAACGCACCAGCTGATCGAGTGTCAGCTTGTCTTTTTTAAACTTACGGATGGTCAGTGCAGTACCGTCAATTGCCAGCGGCGAGGTGATGACGTTGACGCGGGAACCGTCCGGCAGACGGGCGTCGCATATCGGGCTGGATTCATCAACGCGACGACCGACCTGAGACACAATACGCTGACAGATATTCAGCAATTGCTGATTGTCGCGGAAACGCACATTGGTTTCCTGCACGCGGCCGTTGACTTCAATATAGGTTTTTCGCGCGCTGTTGACCATAATATCGGCAATATCATCGCGTGCCAGCAATGGTTCCAGCGGGCCATAACCCAGAACATCGTTACAAATATCGTCGAGCAGTTCTTCCTGCTCGGCAATCGACATAACGAAATTCTTAATTGAGATAATATCATTGACGATTTCACGGATATCATCGCGGGCGGCATCGGCATCCATACGCGACAATTGCGACAGGTCGATGGTATCGATTAGTGCCGCAAAAATCTGGGATTTGGTGTCGTAATAGGCCTGTGATTTCTCACGGACAGCCGGAGTTGCTGCAGGTTTGGAAGATACAGTATCGCTTACCGTTGCTGCAGGCGAAGATTGCGGCAACGGAGCAGATGCAGTGTTTTGCAAGCCGCCTGCAGGTTGACTGGCAGCGGATTTGACGGGACTGTTAGCAGGAGAGCCTGCGCCTCTTTTTCCGAACATGGCCGTTATTTATCCTTGTCCGTTAAGCGGAAGGTTTGCGCTTAAGTTTGCTTAAAAGACCACTCAAAGGGCTTGCTTTTTTAGCATGATCCGGCACGTCGTGCTTTCCCAGCAGTTCGCGGGCGATCTCAGTGATTTTCTGCGAGATTTTATGGTTCGGATCCGCTTCGCCGAGCATGTGCGCATTATTGGCAGCAGTGCCGAAGAAATGCGGATCATATTCAATCACAGCCAGCGGCTTAATATTCAACGGAGAGCAGAAATCCGTTGTTGAAATTTCAGGCCGTTTAGGCACACCCGTCTGGTTGAGAATGAGATGCGCAGGCCGGTCATTCGGACGCAGCAGGATTAATGTGTCCAGCAGATTTTTGGTGTTGCGCAGACTGGCCAGTTCCGGCGTGGCGACGATGATGATTTCATCGGCTTGCATTAATGTCGTGCGTGTCCAGCTGTTCCAGCAATGCGGCACATCCAGCACCAGTAATTGCGTGGTACGCAAGGCGGATTCAATGACAGAAACAAAGGATTCCGACTCAAAATCATAAGTTTTTTCAAGTGTAGACGGTGCCGCCAGCAGTGATAAATGTTCAGAGCTTTCCGCCAGAAGACGGTCGAGATAAACCTCGTCCACTCGCTCCGGTGCATAAACCGCATCGGCAATACCAAGTGTCGGATCCTGATCGAAGTTAATATTCACTGTACCGAAAGGCAGATCCATATCTGCCAATACCACTTCATGTTTGAACTGGTTGGCGAGGCTCCAGCTGATATTATGGGCAAGCGTTGACGAGCCGGTACCGCCCTTGGCACCGATAACGGCAATACTTCTGCCGGAAGGTGCTGTGGTCGGATCTGCAAATAAAGCATCGAGAACGGCAATAATCTCGG
>JAIRVW010000235.1 GCA_031253705.1 Brucellaceae bacterium | reverse complement strand
GATATTGCCACCTTCAAGCGCGCCGTCAAACAAAGCACGGCCGCTTGAGCCTTCCGCAACTGCCATCACATTACGGGCGCGATGTTGCAGTCGCTGTGAATATTCAAGCTGGCGCAATTCATCACCCAAGCCGATCAGTACATTGGAATCCGAACCGATACCGAATTTGCCGCCTGCCTGCGTGAACACTCCGGCATTGAACGTGCCATCGCCGAGATTGGCCTCAGTTACAGGGCAAAGACCGGCGATCGCACCGGCTTTTGCCATGCCTGTTGTCTCGTCATCGGTCATATGGGTAGCATGGATCAGGCACCAGCGATCACTCAAATCTGCACTATCCAGCAGCCATTCAACCGGACGTTTTCCAGACCATGTAATACAGTCTTCAACTTCTTTAACCTGCTCGGCCACATGAATATGCACCGGTGTTTCCGGCAGCATTTGCGTGACGATTTTCAATTCATCCGGCGTCACCGCCCGCAGACTATGCGGCGCAACACCCAGCACCGCGCCGTCCATATTTTTCAGTGCAGTGCCGCAACCATCCAGCAGGCGCTGATACTGGTCTATGCTATTGATAAACCGGCGCTGGCCTTCATTTGGAACTGCCCCGCCAAAAGTCGAATGGGCATAGAAGACCGGCAACAGTGTAAGACCGATACCGCTTACATTGGCAGCACTGACAATGCGTTTGCCCATTTCGGCCACATCCGCATAAGGCGCACCGTCACGGTCGTGATGCAGATAATGGAACTCACCCACGCGGGTGAAGCCATTTTCCAGCATATCCACATAGAGTCGCAGCGCCACGGCTTCCGCCTGCTCCGGCGACATAGTCAGGGCAAAGCGATACATCACATCGCGCCAGCTCCAGAAACTATCGGCTGAAGGCCCGCGCTTTTCTGCCAGTCCGGCCATACCATATTGGAACGCATGGCTGTGCAGATTTGGCATCCCCGCAATGATGACCTCATGGCGCTCATCGCCGGATTGTGCGTCTGCACCACTTTCAATCGCTGTGATTGTTCCGGCTTCAACCGTCAGGCGGACATTCTCTGCCCAACCGCTTTCCAAAAGAGCCTGTTGCGCATGGATGACATGTTTTTGCTGAAGCACGGTTCTCTCCTCCTGAAATATCCGGCTAAAAATTTCCTTTGCCATTTTTTAATATGTATATACATTATAGTCGGAGAGGGGAAGCGGGAAAACATTCATGACAAAAAATACGCTGAACGAAAACGGCCATATTTTCGCCCATGCGCGTGTTGCAACGCTGCGTGAAAATGCGGATGGTCTCGGCCTGATTGAAGATGCGGCAATTGTGGTTGAACAGGGCAGAATCGCCTATGTTGGTCCGCAATCCGAAATGCCTGCGCTCTATGCGGATTATCCGGCAACCGATTGCGAAAACCGTCTAATCACCCCCGGTCTGATCGACTGCCACACGCATCTGATTCATGCGGGCAACCGCGCCCATGAATTTGAACTGCGCCTCGAAGGCGCCTCCTATGAGGAAGTCGCCAAAGCTGGCGGCGGCATTGTGTCTTCAGTCAAAGCGCTGCGTGCAGCCAGTGAAGATGATCTGGTACGCGAAAGCCTGCCGCGTCTCGATGCTTTGATTGCTGAAGGCGCAACAACCGTTGAGGTTAAATCCGGTTACGGTCTCGATACAGAAAATGAAATCAAATCCCTGAAAGCAGCCAGACGTCTGGCACAAGAGCGTGATGTAGCCATCCGCACCACTTTCCTCGGCGCTCATGCGCTGCCGCCGGAAATGAACGGCGACAAGTCAGCCTATATTGATGTGATTATCAATGAGATGCTGCCTGCCATTGCCGCAGAAGGTCTTGCCGATGCCGTCGATGGTTTCTGTGAAGGGATCGCCTTTCTGCCTGATGAAATTGCCCGTGTTTTTGATGCTGCAAAGGCGCATGACCTGCCGGTCAAACTCCATGCAGATCAGCTGTCCAACCTGCATGGTGCCAAATTAGCCGCCTCCTATAATGCGCTGTCCGCCGACCATGTGGAATATACGGACGCGCAAGGTGCGCAGGCGATGGCAAAGGCCGGCACAGTCGCTGTTCTGCTGCCCGGCGCCTATTATTTCATCCGCGAAACGCAAAAACCGCCGGTTGAAGCCTTCCGTCAGGCAGGCACAAAAATGGCATTGGCTACCGATAATAATCCCGGTACATCCCCGCTGACCTCCCTGCTTTTGACCATGAATATGGGTGCAACCCTGTTTCGCCTCACTGTCGATGAATGCATTGCCGGTGTGACCCGTGAAGCTGCCCGCGCACTCGGCATTCTGGCTGAAACCGGCACAATCGAGACCGGCAAATATGCCGATCTGGCAATCTGGGATGTGCAGCGCCCTGCAGAGCTTGTCTACCGCATCGGCTTTAACCCGCTCTGGAAGCGGGTGTTCCGCGGCAACTAACAAATTTATCCGAATACCCGCGCATCCTTCATCACATGCGCCCTGAAGAAAGTACCCGCCATGAGCATTATTCTGAAACCAGGTTCTGTATCACTCGCTACACTTGAAGATATTTATCGCAACGGCACAGTTGCTCATCTTGATCCGTCTTTCCATGCAGGTATTGCCAAATCCGCCGCGCGCATTGCGGAAATCGCCGCCGGTGATGCGCCGGTCTACGGCATCAATACCGGCTTCGGCAAACTGGCTTCCATCCGTATCGCCCCTGAAGATGTGGCAACACTCCAGCGTAATCTGATCCTGTCGCATTGCTGCGGTGTCGGCGCGCCTCTGGCTGAAAATATTGTGCGTCTCATCATGTCACTCAAGCTGATTTCGCTTGGTCGCGGTGCATCCGGCGTACGTCCTGAAATCATCGCGCTTATCGAAGCCATGCTGGAAAAAGGCGTCATTCCGGTTATTCCGGAAAAAGGCTCCGTCGGTGCGTCCGGCGATCTGGCACCGCTGGCACATATGGCTGCGGCCATGATCGGCGAAGGTGAGGTTTTCTATCAGGGCGTACGGATTTCTGCCGCTGCCGCCCTGAGTAAAGCTGGTCTGACACCGGTTGTTCTGGCAGCCAAAGAAGGTCTCGCGCTGATTAACGGCACGCAGACCTCCACCGCTCTGGCACTGGCCGGTC
The DNA here is from genome assembly GCA_031253705.1 of Brucellaceae bacterium. Taxonomy (GTDB): domain Bacteria; phylum Pseudomonadota; class Alphaproteobacteria; order Rhizobiales; family Rhizobiaceae; genus Pseudochrobactrum. The sequence goes on along the minus strand of JAIRVW010000235.1, from coordinate 733 downwards.
TGTTCCGCGCTCATACAGCCTTGCAGGCAGCGCTGATTACCGGCGCTCTGTCGACCGATGCTGCCATGGGCTCCACCGCACCATTCCACGCAGATATTCATAGCTTGCGCGGTCATAAAGGCCAGATCGACACCGGCGCGGCTCTGCGCAAATTGCTCGAAGGCTCGATTATCCGTGACAGCCATCTGGAAGGTGATCAGCGCGTGCAGGATCCGTATTGCATCCGCTGCCAGCCACAGGTCGATGGCGCCTGTCTTGATCTGCTGCGTCAGGTTGCGGTTACGCTTGAAATTGAAGCCAATGCGGTCACCGATAATCCGCTGGTGCTTTCCGATGATACAGTGGTCTCCGGCGGTAACTTCCATGCCGAACCGGTGGCTTTTGCCGCCGACCAGATTGCGCTGGCAATTTGTGAAATCGGCGCCATTGCCCAGCGTCGTATTGCACTGCTGGTTGACCCTGCCCTCTCCTTCGGCCTGCCTGCATTTCTGGCGAAAAAGCCGGGTCTCAATTCCGGCCTGATGATTGCCGAAGTCACTTCCGCCGCTCTGATGTCGGAAAACAAGCAGATGTCCCATCCAGCCTCGGTCGATTCAACCCCGACTTCTGCCAATCAGGAAGACCATGTTTCGATGGCCTGCCACGGCGCCCGCCGTCTGCTGCAAATGACCGACAATCTCAATGCAATTATCGGCATTGAAGCCCTGACCGGTGCCCTCGGCGTGGAACTGCG
>JAIRVW010000051.1 GCA_031253705.1 Brucellaceae bacterium | reverse complement strand
GCCTATGTCACCAGCCTGACATCGACACCGCATGATGCCAGCCTTATTCCAGCCGGCAAGCAGATTTTTGCTGAAAACTGCGCAGCCTGCCACGGCGAAAATGCCAAGGGCAGCAAGGAATTCGGTGCACCGAACCTGACCGATGCGATCTGGCTCTATGGTTCCGATGAAGCGGCAATCGCCAAACAGGTGAGAAAGCCGCAGCATGGTGTGATGCCTGCATGGGAAGTCCGCCTCGGCGACACAACCGTGAAACAGCTTGCAATCTATGTTCACTCGCTCGGCGGCGGTGAATAAGCATCAAATATAAATTGCCGGCCGGAGCATCCTGCACCGGCCGGCAACCCGCAAACAGTCCGGAAATTCAGTTCTGAAATATGTTCTGATAGCCTGACGATTAATCAGAACGGTACTGCCGCAGCACAATACCCAGTGCCTTAACCGGAACCGCTCTGATTAATTTTTAGCGCAGTTATTGATGAAACCAATAGCTTTCAGACTGCTCTAGCCCCCGGAGTATATCATGTCAGATGTCGGCGATTTTGAACGTATTGATGCGCAGGCGGTGAATTCCTCTGAAAAGCGCGGCCCGCTTTATGCGGCGCGCGTCAAAGTATTCCCGAAACGCGCAAATGGTGATTTCCGTCGCTTTAAATGGATCATCATGTTCATCACGCTGGGCATCTATTATCTCACGCCGTGGCTGCGCTGGGATCGTGGTCCTTATGCGCCGGATCAGGCAGTGCTGATTGATATTGCCCATCGCCGCTTCTACTTCTTCTTCATCGAAATCTGGCCGCAGGAATTCTACTACGTTGCCGGTATGCTGATTATGGCCGGTATCGGGCTGTTTCTCGTTACCAGTGTCGCGGGGCGTGCATGGTGCGGCTATACCTGTCCGCAAACGGTCTGGGTTGATCTGTTTCTGGTGATTGAGCGCGCTGTTGAGGGCGACCGCAATGCCCGCATCAAGCTCGACAATGCGCCGATGTCTGCCGCAAAACTGACCAAACGTATCACCAAACATTCGATCTGGCTGGTGATTGCCGTACTGACCGGCGGCGCGTGGATTTTCTACTTTGCCGATGCGCCGACGCTGGCAATGGATTTTATAACCGGCAAGGCAGCTATGGTTGCCTATATTACCGTCGGCATTCTGACAGCCACCACCTATGTGTTCGGCGGGCTGATGCGTGAACAGGTCTGCACCTATATGTGCCCGTGGCCGCGTATTCAGGCCGCGATGCTGGATGAAAACTCGCTGACGGTGACCTATAATGACTGGCGCGGCGAGCCACGCACCCGCAATTCCAAAAAGGCAATTGCTGCAGGCGAAAGCGTCGGTGACTGCGTTGATTGTAATGCCTGTGTTGCCGTCTGCCCGATGGGGATTGATATCCGCGACGGTCAGCAGCTGGAATGCATTACCTGTGCGCTCTGCATTGATGCCTGTAACTCGGTTATGGACAAAATCGGCAAGCCGCGCGGGCTGATCTCTTATTCCACGCTCTCTGACTATGATACCAATATGGCGCTGGCGACCAATGGCGGCACCGCACCGATTGAGCCTGCACGGATCTATGAGGCAAAAAACACCTTTAATGATAAGGTGCAGCAGCTGAAAATGGGCAAGGTTTTCCGCCCGCGCAGCCTGTTCTATTTCTCGATCTGGGCGCTGATCGGTGTGGCTCTGATTACCACATTGCTGATGCGTGAGCGTATCGGTATCAATGTGTTGCAGGATCGTAATCCGCAATATGTGCTGCTGTCTGACGGTTCCATCCGCAACGGCTATACGGTAAAATTGCTGAATATGGTCAATGAACCGCGCGAATTCGAACTGATTGTCGATGGTCTTCCGCAGGCGCAGATCAATGTTGCCGATCAGGCACCGGATGGTGCAGGCCGTCATATTTTCGATGCCGAGCCGGATCGTCTGAAAACGCTGAAAGTGTTTGTTATTATGCCGAAATCCGCGGTACCGCCGGGTAGCACACCATTCACCATGACTGTGCGTGATGTAAACGGAACGGAATCCGCAACTTATAAAGCGACTTTCATCGCCCCTGAGAAGCGCTAGAGCATTTCCCGTTATATTAAATGCTCTATCTATTTATTTTTACGCCTATCCCGAAAACAGCTTCACACTTTTCGGGATAGGCTCTGATAACGGAGAAACGTGATGATCAAGCAAGAGACGTCCTCCCCTGAACATCAGGGGCGCGAATTTACCGGCTGGCATATGCTTGCCATTATGGTCGCCTTCTTCGGTGTGATTATCATCGTCAATATTATTATGGCGACATCGGCGATCCGCAGCTGGTCGGGTCTTGTGGTGCAGAATTCCTATGTCGCCAGTCAGGAATTCAACGAAAAATCGATCACCGGTAAAGCCCATGCCGCGCTGAACTGGCGCGAGCATCTGACTTATGAGAATGGCATCGTCAGCTATCGCCTGACCGATATGAACGGCGAAACTGTCAAGGTCACCGGCGCGACGGCCGTATTCCGCAGACCGGTGAATGAAAAAGAAGACCAGACACTGAATATGCTGCCGTCTAACAATAATATTCTGACAGCGGAAGCTGATCTGAAGGACGGCAACTGGGTGGTGGAAGTCAATACCTATGCGGGGCTTGAAGAGCCTTACCGGCAAATCCACCGCATCAACATTAAAGACGGCCTGTTCGTGATTAAAGAGACCGAACAGGATGTGAAAGGATCAGCACAATGAGCTGCTGCGGCTCCGGTATTCAATTTTCTGCTGCGGATTATCGTCCGGAGGAATTGTTGCTGGCCAGCCGCCTGTTAGGGGACGGACAGCGTCAGCTTGACCTGTCTGTGCCTGCGGTTCATTGCGGCTTATGCATTCAAACTGTTGAGACAGCACTCAATGCCCTGCCGGACGTGACCTATGCCCGTGTTAATCTGTCTTCAAAGCGGGTTTCCGTCCGTTGGCAGGACGGTGCTGAACCGCCGCATGTGATTGATGCTTTGCAGAGAGCCGGATATCCCGCCCATATTTTCGAGCTGGGTGATGATAAAGACCCGCAGCTGTCCCGCCTGCTGATTGCGCTGGCAGTCGCCGGTTTCGCCTCTATGAATATTATGTTGTTTTCGGTATCGGTCTGGTCTGGTGCTGATGCGGCAACACGCGATATGTTCCACTGGCTGTCCGGCCTGATTGCACTGCCGACTTTGGTCTATTCCGGACGTATTTTCTATATGTCCGCCTGGAATGCACTGCGACACGGCCGCACCAATATGGATGTGCCGATTTCACTGGCGATTACGCTTGCCTTCGGCATGAGCGTTTATGAAACGCTCAACTCCGGTCAGCATGCCTATTTTGATGCTTCCGCCACGCTTTTGTTCTTCCTGCTGATCGGGCGCACGCTGGATCATGTGATGCGGGAGCGCGCACGCTCTGCGGTCAAAGGCCTGTCCCAGCTGGCATCCCGCGGTGCCGTGGTGATCGGCGATGACAACCAGCATAGTTTCATGCCGATTTCTGAAATCCGCCCGTCCATGCGGATTATTCTCGCAATCGGTGAACGCGTACCGGTTGATGCCGTTGTCGAAAACGGCCGTTCCGATCTCGACTGCTCGATTGCCACCGGTGAAAGTGTGCCGGTTCCGGTGACGCAAGGCTCACACATTCGTGCCGGCACCATGAACCTGACCGCACCGCTGACGATTAAAGCCACTGCCTCCGCAGACAATTCCTTCCTCGCGGAAATGGTGCGCCTGATGGATGCGGCTGAGGGCGGCCGTGCCCGCTACCGCCAGCTCGCAGACCGCGCCTCCGCGCTCTATGTGCCGCTGGTACACACCACTGCATTTCTGGCTTTTGTTGTCTGGTTTTTTCTCACCGGCGACTGGTATAAATCCACCTATGTTGCAATTACCACGCTGATCATTACCTGCCCTTGCGCGCTGGCACTGGCCGTGCCGATCGTACAGGTTGTGGCCGCGCGCCGCCTGTTTGAAAACGGTATCATGGTCAAGGACGGCTCTGCCATGGAACGTATGGCGGAAATCGACAGCGTGATGTTTGACAAGACCGGCACACTGACCCTTGGTCAGCCGCAGCTGATTGAGCGCGGCACTCTTGATCAGGATGCGCTGGAGCTCGCCGCAGAACTGGCGCTCTATTCCCGTCACCCGCTATCGCGAGCTTTAACAGCTTTCACCAATCCGGCGAAAAATATCCGTTTCGACCTGATTGAAGAAGTGAGCGGTGCGGGTATCGAAGCCCGTATCGGTGCTGATACATACCGCCTCGGCCGCCGCGACTGGGCTGATCAGCAGACGACATCTGACAAGAACCCTTCCGGCACAGAAACCGTGCTGACACGTAATGGTATTTTGCTGGAAACATTCCGTTTTGAAGACAGTCCGCGTGATGACGCCGCCCGTTCCGTTCAGGCGTTGAAAGATGAAAAGCTCAGTGTGGAAATTCTCTCCGGCGACAAGGAAAAAGCGGTCAGCGCCCTCGCCCGCCAGTTAGGCATTGAGAAATACCGCGCAGAAATTCTGCCTGCCCATAAATCAGAGCTGGTGACCGAGCGTACCAATGAAGGTCATAAAGTACTGATGGTCGGTGACGGGCTGAATGATGCGCCTGCCCTGATGTCTGCCTATGTATCGATGGCACCGGCCACGGCTGCCGATATCGGCCGTAATGCTGCGGATTTCGTATTCCTGCATGACAGTCTGACTGCCGTACCGCTGGCCGTGGCGATTTCCCGCGAAGCCGGAAAACTGATCCGCCAGAACTTTGCATTGTCTCTGATCTATAATATTATTGCAGTGCCCATTGCGCTGTTCGGCTATGTCACGCCGCTGATTGCAGCGCTGTCCATGTCGCTGTCTTCGATCCTCGTTGTCAGCAATGCCCTGCGCCTGAAA
>JAIRVW010000439.1 GCA_031253705.1 Brucellaceae bacterium | reverse complement strand
CCTGCATCATCAATGGCCTGCAATTGCAGGGAGACATATTTGCCTGCCCACGGATGCATGGTCAGATCCTGCAAGGCAGTCGCCTCAGCCTTCGTGTTTTTACTGCGTTTCGGAATGGTCAGTCGCAGTTCCGGCGCATCCGTCAGCGATCTGGCATTCTCATCCGGCGTTTCCAGCAATTTGATCACGGATTGCAGCTTGGTCACGCCGTAATCGTCTGTGACCTGATAATGCAGTTCCAGTGTACCGTTGAGGGCATAGGTCGGATTGCCGGTAAATTCGACAACAGGCGGTGTATCCGGCGTGACATTGAACTGCCATGTCTGACGGCGTGAACCGGCCTGCAGACTGGCTTCAGTCGTTTTGTTCAGAGGCTGTTCGAAATTGGTGCTGTTTTGAACCTGTGCTCTGCCGGAATCCGGTTTGGCTTCAACCGTATAGGATTTGCCGTCCTGACCGGTCATGGTTAGCTGATTGCGGGTGCTGCCGCTGATCTGCACACTGAGAATACTGCCCTGCGGCACTTCCAGCGCTTTGGTGTCTGCTGTGGCACTCAGAAACACCGGTGCTTTGCCTGTATAGGCAGGCGGGGTTATCCATGCATCAATACGGCCTTCCGGTCCTGCAAAACCTGCAGGCGGGTTCCACACATCACTGAGTTTTCCTGAAGACGGACTGACAGAATAAGCCGCAGTTGCAGCAAACAGCAGAATGACGACCGCACGTAAAGCGTAAGGATCGCGCTGCGGAATATCCGGATGCGGCAGAAAACCGTGCAACCGTTCCGTGAGGGCGGCCATACGTTTGCGGTGTTCCTGCCAGAGCGCCTGCGCCAGCGGATCGGCGTCTTGTCCGGCAAGCTGGTCGGAATTCAGTTGCAGGGGACTATGCTGCAGATCGTTTTCACGCTCTATGCGGGCGTTGACAGTCTGGTCATCGGGCAACCGGAAATGCCGGAAGCGGAGCAGGGTATAAAGGAAGGCCAGTGCAAAAGCGCCGAGCACGATCAGATGCAGCCAGCGCGGCATGGTCTGGAACAGGCCGAGCCATGCGAAGCTTGCCAATAATGCGCTTAACAGCAGGACGGGTAGCAGGAGCGGCCACAGGCGCTCAAAACACAAAACCAGTGCTGCTTTGACCCGCAGGCGATAGAGCTTGGCATGGGTTTTACGAACAGGTCTGGTGTCGGACTCTGGCATTAAAGATCCGGTTCCCGTTTTGCTGAAAATGTTTTTGGTTCTGAAGTCTGCTTCAGATCAGCTTATCCAGAATAAATGGTTTTTCTTCGACAGCTTTTTTGTCGGTTTTACGCCAGTCATCATGCATCACGGCATTGTCCGGAGCTTCCAGCGCGCCGCGGCGGCCGCAACCGGTAACAATGCTGCCTACGGCAACAAGCATAATTACAGAGGTCATGAATACGCGGCTATTCATCAAAGGATATCCTGAAATTGGTGTTTGGCCGGAAAGCCGTAAGTCGTTTTCGCTGACAGTCTTAGCTGAATTGCAGGACAACGCAAACAATTCAGATAGAAACACAAATCTTTGAAGCGATTGCGGCCGGTGCATTAACGACACCGGCCTGTGCGATTATCAGCCGGATCAGGCTTTAATCAGGCGTTTTTTCCAGTATTTGATCTGACGACGCACTTCCTGCGGGGCGGTGCCGCCGAAAGACTGACGGCTTTTCACCGATTTATCCACAGTGAGGAAGCCGAATACGGCATCAGTAATCTGCGGATGGATCGACTGCATATCTTCCAGCGTCAGTTTGGACAGATCAATTTTCTTCGATTCTGCCAGTGCAACGGCGCGACCGGTGACATGATGCGCTTCACGGAACGGCAGGCCGAGTTCACGCACCAGCCAGTCAGCAAGATCAGTCGCGGTGGAATAACCGGAACCGGCAGCCTTTTTCATCGAAGCTTCAATGACAGTCAGATCGGAAACCATGCCGCTCATGGCAGCCAGTGCCAGTTCGATGGATTCGGCAGCGTCAAATACAGCTTCTTTGTCTTCCTGCATGTCTTTGGAATAGGCCAGAGGCAGACCTTTCATCACCATCAGCAGGCCGACAAGCGAGCCGGTGATACGGCCGGTCTTGGCACGCACCAGTTCTGCGGCATCCGGATTTTTCTTCTGCGGCATGATGGACGAGCCGGTGGAGAAGGCATCGGACAGACGGATGAAATTGAACTGCGAGGTTGACCAGATCACGATTTCTTCGGCCAGACGCGACAGATGGGTTGCGCAGATCGAAGCAATCGACAGGAATTCCAGCGCGTAATCGCGGTCAGATACGCTGTCGATGGAGTTGCGGGTCGGCTCACGGAAGCCAAGTGCTTCAGCAGTCATGTGGCGGTCAATCGGGAAGCCGGTACCGGCCAGTGCTGCGGCACCGAGCGGGCTTTCATTCATGCGCTCAATCGCATCACGCACGCGAGAGAGATCACGGCTGAACATTTCCACATAGGCCATGCAATGATGACCGAAAGTCACCGGCTGTGCCGTCTGCAAATGGGTGAAGCCCGGCATAACGGTTGCCGCATGCTCTTCCGCACGGATGAGGAAGGCTTCGATCAGGATTTTCAGTGCGGAGGCGGTCTTTTCCAGTTCGTTTTTGACCCAGAGACGGAAATCCAGCGCGACCTGATCATTACGCGAACGGGCAGTATGCAGACGACCGGCCGGAGCGCCGATCAGATCGGCAAGACGGGCTTCCACATTCATATGAATGTCTTCAAGCTTCCGCGAGAAGGTAAATTTGCCATTTTCGATCTCGGCTAATATGGTATTGAGACCATCGGAGATCTGTTTGTGATCATCTGCAGAGATGATGCCGGTCTTGGCAAGCATGGCAGCATGCGCCAGCGATCCGGCAATGTCCTGTGCATAGAGCTTGCGGTCATAACCGATCGAAGCATTAATCTCTTCCATAATGGCAGAGGGACCTGAGGCGAAACGGCCACCCCACATTTGGTTGCTGGATTTTTCTGTCGTCATGCGCTTATGCCCTGAGCCGGAACTGTGAAATTAAAGAACGATATTATGGCCGAAGATAATAAAGAGACGAAACCGAAAAGCGCAATCAGTCTGAAAATGATTTTGTTCGCCGGTATCGCCGGACTTCTGGCCGGTGCTGTTGCGGTATACGTGATGGAACCGCCTTCTGGCAATGTTGTTCCGACACAGAATACGGCCGGTAATGCCGCAGCAGGGGACGCGGATGGTGCAAAATGCGCGTTAAATCAGGAGCAACTGGCCAGACTTTCCGCAGCAGCAACCGGTGCTGTGGCTGCGATGCAGCCAGCTGATGTGCCTGTATCACTGGCGCATTTGCAGTTTGATGCACCGGACGGCTCTAAAACCTCTATTGGTAATATGAAGGGCAAGACCCTGCTGGTTAATCTCTGGGCGAGCTGGTGTGCGCCATGCCGTGAGGAAATGCCGGCGCTGGATAAATTGCAGACTGAACAGGGCCGTGATGATTTCGAGGTGGTGGCGATTAATATCGACACCGGAGATGCTGCCAAACCAACAGCCTTTCTGAATGAAATTGGTGTGCAGAAGCTCGGTTTTTACCGTGATGCCAGCCTGAGCGTTTTTAATGATCTGAAGCGCAGAGGTCTGGCTTTCGGTCTGCCGGTGACATTGCTGATTGATGAGACCGGCTGTCAGATCGCATCCATGAATGGTCCTGCAGACTGGGCAGGGCAGGACGCTGTTAAGCTGATTAGTACAGCCAAGAGCCTGCGCCGTTAAACAAGATAAACCGCCGGAAATGTGATTTTACAGAGCGGCACAATTCTGTTCAGATCACGTTTTCGGGGGAATTTTTCAATGGGGCTGGACGTCTGGCTTGCCTTCACGGCTGCATCAATTGTTTTACTGGTGATACCGGGGCCGACAATTCTGTTGGTGGTTTCCTATGCTTTGGGGCAGGGCTGGCGAACAGCCATGCCGATGGCTGTAGGTGTGGCACTCGGTGACTTTACCGCTATGACGCTGTCGATGCTTGGCATCGGTGCATTGCTGGCAGCATCTGCTACAATATTCACAATTGTGAAATGGCTGGGTGCGGCCTATCTGATCTGGCTTGGTATCAAATTATTCCGTTCCGGTGCCTCGATGCAGGCGGAGGCACGGGAGGCTGATGTCTCACCATTAAAAATGCTCGGCCATGCATGGCTGGTGACTGCGCTTAACCCGAAGAGCATTACCTTTTTCGTGGCTTTCCTGCCGCAATTTCTCAACCGGCACGGCGATTTCTGGACACAGATGCTGATCTTTGAAGCTACATTTCTGGTGCTGTCTTTCAGTAATGCGTTTCTCTATGCTTTTGCGGCGCATCGTGCGCGGTCACTGTTTAAAAGCCCGCGGATTTTACGTGCTTTCAACCGCACCGGCGGCACATTGCTAATCGGTGCCGGCGTGGCAACGGCAACAATGCGTTCCAGCTGATCCGTTTATGTGGTGAAGCCGTCGCGTTTCAGTCGCACAATAGCGAGGTCAAGTGCCGAGAGAAAAGCGGAGCGATCACGGGCTGAAAACGGTTTTGATCCGCCGAACTGACCGGCGGAAACCGGATTAGCGGAGCGCAGCTCATCCATCAGATTACGGGTTGCAAGAATATTGCCGATATTGGCCGCACTGAACAGACGGCCATCCGGAGCGATAACAACAGCACCGGCAGTGACTGCACGGTGCGCTAAAGGAATATCCGCTGTAATGACGATGGTGCCGGTACGCGCGCGCTCGGCAATCCAGTC
>JAIRVW010000285.1 GCA_031253705.1 Brucellaceae bacterium | reverse complement strand
TGCCTATGATCTTTGAGGTGAAACATGCCGGTTTATGAATATGCCTGCGAAGAATGCGGGCCATTCACAGCTCTGCGTCCGATGTCGGAATATGATCAGCCCTGCGCCTGTCCGGACTGTGAAACGTCCTCCAAGCGCGTGATGCTGACAGCGCCCAATCTTGCATCCATGAATGCCAATAAGCGCAATGCAATGGCAGTGAATGAACGCAGTTCTCATGAACCGATCAGTTCAAAATCACTCGGACACGGGCCGAATTGCGGCTGCTGCGGATCAAAGTCAAAAAAATCCAAAGCAAAAGTCTCGGCTAGTGGTGCGAAGAGTTTCCCTTCCGCCAGACCGTGGATGATCAGCCATTAAATAATCGAAAAGGCGGGTTTCCCCGCCTTTTTCATTTCTGCCAATATTACAAATTCGCACCGCGATTGAATTTGGTTTCCATCACAATATTCGATGTTGTGCGGACAATACCCATCATCTCGTTGATCTTGTTGATCTCGGCATTGAGCTTTTCCAGCGTATCCGTGCAAATGTGAATAATCAGATCCCAGTCACCGGAAATGGAATGCACAGCCTGCACTGCGGTCAGCGTTTTCAACTGCTTGATCACATCAGGAAAATTCTTGTTGTTCAGCGCCGCAAAGGTGAAGCACTGGATCGGTGAGCGGTTTACATTGGCGCCGAGACGTACCGCATATCCGTCAATAATCCCGTTGGTTTCCAGCCGCTGGATACGCTCCTGCAAAGCCGTGCGGGACACGCCGAGCTGACGCGCCAGTGACGCCACAGATTCACGGGCGTTTTTCTGCATCAACGCCAGTAACTGCTTATCCTTATCGGTCATTTGCATAGTCGTCATTCCGTGTCTTAACGATGAGCGCCCTTATAACGGCCTTCCTGAAAGTAATCCATCATACGCAGATAATAGTAGACAGTTTCTGCAGCCAACGGCCCGAAAACACCGCCGTTCCATGTCAGGCCGTAAGGCTCAAACAAGCGGATACGATCACTCTCACCGCTGATCGCTTCAGCCACCACGCGGCCGCCGATTGCGGTTGTATTCATACCATGACCGCCAAAAGAACTGCATGTCCACACACCGTCTTCGACTTTGGCAATATGAGGCATTTTATGACGAGAATAACCCATCAGACCTGACCATGCCTTTTCAATTTTAACATCTTTCAGACCGGCAAACACATCGCACATATCTTTGCGCAAGATCGCGGCCAGACGTGTCTCATCCTGTTCGTTTTTAGTGGTGATGCGGCCACCCCAGAGGATACGATCCCCTTCCACCACACGGTAATAATCTGACGAGCGACGGTCATCACCAACCGCATCTGTCGTGCGGATGAAATCCTGCAAACGGCTGCCAAGCTTTTCGGTCAGCACCACATAGGTAGCGATTGGCAAAAAGGCACGACGCAGCTTGCCGAATTGCGAGCCGCCATAACCGCCACAGCACAGCACCACATCATCACATTGCACCGAGCCGCGTGCGGTTTTTACCGTATAACGCCCTGTCGCACCGGCCTGCATATTGCGGCTGAAAGACTGCATGGCGCTGTCTTCAAAAATCCTGCCACCCTTAGCGCGGATCAGATCGGCCAGACCCAGCGCATAATTCAGCGGATGGAAATGGAAACCAATATTGTCACGCAGCGCCTGTTTATAGATCGGCGTATTCAGCTTCTGGCGGATCGCGGCAGTATCGAGATATTCATATTCATAATTGAAATGCTGTGCCATGCGGTCACGGTAACGCTGCATCTGTTCTGCAGCCTCATAACGCACAACACTCAGCTTGCCTTTGACAATATTGCAGTCCGGCAGATTGTTCTGTTCGATATTCTCACGGACAATGTCCACGCCTTCAACCGACATGGCGAACAGCTTTTTCGCGTCTTCAAAACCGCTGCGCTTTTCAATCGCGCCAAGACCTTCAGACCAGCCGTTGAGACAAAAGCCGCCATTGCGCCCCGATGCGCCCCAGCTCACTTTGTTTTCTTCAATCACGATCACGGATTTATTGCGCTTCAGCAGTTCCCATGCGGTTGTCAGACCGGCAAGCCCGCCGCCGACAATACAAACATCGGCCTGCAGATTATTTTGCAGACTCTCATAGGCAGAAGCGGATGCGACCCGTGTGGCGCTGTAATAGGTAGCTGGATATGAACTCATAATAATACTGCTTCTTACAGAAAACTGTGCTGCACGGACGATGCGGGGCGCGTTTCAAATACGCCTGAGCGGCGCAGAAAAATCAGTCCGGAAAACACTCTGAGACTGTGCCGGTTCCTGAATACGGGGGCGTTTCAGAAACCGGCAGCACGGAGATACTGGTTATTTCAACTTGGTGTAATCCACGCCGTACCATTTCACAGACAGCTCGGTCATGGTGCCGTCTGCTTTCAGCTGTTCAAAGATTTCTTTGACCTTGGCGGTAAATTCAGGATCACCCTTGTCAACGGCAACAGCCAGCGGCTCGTAGAAAGCCGGATCATCTGTCAGCGCACGGATCGGATAACCGCGTTTCACCGCATTTTCCACAGTTGGCATTGCTGAGACTGTGGCATCCAGACGGGTGCCGTTGCCCAGACGCAGATCATCGAGCGGACCAACGCTGTCGCCATAGGTTTTGATATCACCCGGCTTCACGTCATATTTGAATTAAGGCACGCCGACCGCATCAATTTTCAATGTGCC
>JAIRVW010000247.1 GCA_031253705.1 Brucellaceae bacterium | reverse complement strand
TTGATGACGATCAGCGCCGCGAGGCCTATGCCTGCGATATTACCTACGCAACGAATAACGAACTCGGCTTCGATTATCTGCGTGATAATATGAAATATGAGCGCGCCCAGATGGTGCAGCGCGAACATAACTACGCCATCGTCGACGAAGTTGATTCGATCCTCATCGACGAAGCCCGTACACCGCTGATCATTTCCGGCCCGCTGGAAGACCGTTCAGAATTCTACTCGCTGATCGATACCTTCATTCCGCAGCTCGTAGCTGAAGATTACGAAGTCGATGAGAAGCAGAAAACTGCAATCTTCACCGAAGTCGGTACTGAAAAGATCGAAAAACTGCTGGATGCTGCCGGCTATCTGAAAGGCGAAAGCCTGTATGATGTTGAGAACGTGGCTGTTGTTCACCACCTCAACAATGCTTTGCGCGCGCATAAGCTGTTCCAGCTCGACAAAGACTATATCGTCCGCAATGACGAACTGGTCATCATCGATGAATTTACCGGCCGTATGATGCCGGGCCGCCGCTATTCCGAAGGCCTGCATCAGGCGCTGGAAGCCAAAGAAAAAGTAACGATCCAGCCTGAAAACCAGACACTGGCATCGATTACCTTCCAGAACTATTTCCGTATGTATAACAAGCTGGCCGGTATGACCGGTACAGCGGCAACGGAAGCAGAAGAATTCGGCAATATTTACGGCCTTGATGTTGCGATTATTCCGACCAATCTTCCGGTTGCCCGTATTGATGCTGATGATGAAGTTTACCGCTCCGTTGATGAGAAATATAAAGCCATCATCCGCGATATCCGTGAAGCCCATGAAAAGGGTCAGCCGGTTCTGGTCGGTACAACGTCGATTGAAAAATCCGAGCTTCTCGCAGAACGTCTGAAAAAAGACGGTGTGAAGAATATTCAGGTGCTGAACGCCCGTTACCACGAGCAGGAAGCCTATATCGTTTCGCAAGCCGGTGTTCCGGGCGCAATCACCATTGCGACCAATATGGCCGGTCGCGGTACCGATATTCAGCTCGGCGGCAACTTGGAAATGCGTATCAAGGTAGAACTGGCGGATGTCCCTGCCGGTCCTGAACGTGATGCCAAAGTGCAGGAGCTGAAAGCCGATATCGCTAAGAAAAAAGAACAGGCTCTGGCTGCCGGCGGTCTTTACGTTCTGGCGACAGAGCGTCACGAAAGCCGTCGTATCGACAACCAGCTGCGTGGTCGTTCCGGCCGTCAGGGTGATCCGGGCAAGTCGAAATTCTTCCTGTCGCTGCAGGATGATCTGATGCGCATCTTCGGTTCCGACCGTATGGACAGCATGCTGCAGAAGCTCGGTCTCAAAGAAGACGAAGCCATTGTGCATCCGTGGATCAACAAAGCGCTGGAAAAGGCTCAGAAAAAAGTCGAAGCCCGCAACTTTGAAATCCGCAAAAACCTGCTCAAATATGATGACGTGATGAATGATCAGCGCAAGGTGATCTTCGAGCAGCGTCTGGAAATGATGGATGCAGAAGATTTGACCGAAACGGTCAATGAAATGCGTCATGAAGTCATTGAAGATATGGTTCGTGCTCATATTCCTGAAAATGCTTATGCCGAACAATGGCGTGTGGCTGAACTCAAGGAAGAAGTCGTCAAGGTTCTCAATCTTGACCTGCCGGTGGATGCATGGGCAGCGGAAGAAGGCATTGCGGAAGAACAGATCGAAGAACGCATCAAGGAAGCCGCCGACAAGGCTGCTGCTGACCGTGCAGAGCGCTTTGGCCCGCAGATCATGGCCTATGTGCAGAAATCCGTTATCCTGCAGTCTCTGGACAATCTGTGGCGTGAACATCTGGTCAATCTTGACCATCTGCGCTCCGTTGTCGGCTTCCGCGGCTATGCCCAGCGCGATCCGCTGAACGAATATAAGACCGAAGGTTTTGAGCTGTTTCAGGCTATGCTGTCTAACTTACGTGAAGTTGTGACCTCTCAGCTGATGCGTGTGGAAATCATGCGTGAAGAGCCGCAGCCGGAACTGCCTGAAATGCATGGCCACCATATTGACGGCACAACCGGTGAAGATGATTTCGGTGAAGGTTCAGATGGTCCGCGTCTGTCAGACAGTGACCGCTTTGTTGATCCGGCAGACCGTGATCCGGCTGATCCGTCGACATGGGGACGCGTTTCCCGAAACGAAGCCTGCCCGTGCGGCTCCGGCAAGAAATTCAAACATTGCCACGGCGCTTTCGTATAAATGTTAAAGCATTTCCAGCAAAAGTGTGAAGCGGTTTTGCGAAGGATAATGCATAAGAACAAAAGCTGTAGATTAGTAAAAAAACACCGCCTGCTCATCACAGGCGGTGTTTTACTTTGAGGAAACCACTGCCGCATAGACTGACTTTTAAATGATTTCGTGCCAGAAGTTTTAAACACCCAAAACCTTTCCGAGAGCTCCGTTGCCTGCAAAATTTCAGATCACCGCACTGGCTGAAAAAATACTGCCCGCGAAACTGGCTGAGCGGCTGCGCCCGCTTTTGCTGCGCGCAGAAGCCATGTTCTCCGGTGATGATGAACAGGCGCGCGCCAAGCGCTCATCCCTGATTGCCTTTGCGATCCGCGTTTTTGGTGCGGCACTGGCACTGCTCAGTCAGGTTGTGCTTGCCCGTCTGATGGGCAGTTTTGAATTCGGGATTTATGTCCTCGTCTGGACAGTCACGCTGATCCTCGGCGATCTGGCCTGTTTCGGTTTTCACACCACGATCATCCGCTATGTGCCGCAATATTTGCAGCATCACCAAAAAGAGAATGCCCGTGGCATTCTGCGTGCAGGGCCGGTCTTTGCTCTCATCAGCGCGGGCCTCATCACCCTGATCACCATTCTGCTGTTCAACAGTTTCAGCACACAATTCGAAGCCTATTACTGGGCACCGTTTATCATCGGCATCTGCTGTATTCCGGCAATTGCATTGGGTAATATTTTTGACGGGACGGCACGGTCCCAGGGCTGGATTATCGCCGCGCTCGGCCCCGGCTATATTTTGCGCCCGCTGATGATGCTGCTGATCTTTGTTGTGCTGTTGCTCGCAGGCTGGCAGCCACAGGCTACAACAGCGCTCATTGCGGCCTTCTCCGGCACGACGCTCACCGCTATCGGACAACAGCTGTTTTTGCGCAAACGGATCATTGGTGTTCTACAAAAAGGCGCCGGCAATTATCACTTCCGCGAATGGATTCGCGTATCGCTGCCAATTTTCCTCATTGAGGGCTTCTTCTTCCTGCTGATCAATATTGATGTACTGATGGTCGGCCGGATGATGGAACCGGATAGCGTAGCCCTGTATTTTGCCGTGACCAAAGTGCTGGCACTGGCGCATTTCGTTTATTTTGCAGTCAAATCCAGTGTGGCGCAGCGTTATTCCCAATTACTGCATAGCGGTGATCAGCAGGCTTTCAGCGATTTTGCCCGCAATACCGCCCGCTGGACATTCTGGCCGTCCTTGCTGCTCGGCGCCTTGCTGCTGGCTGCAGGCTGGCCGTTGCTGGCGTTGTTCGGTCAGGAATTTACCAAAGGCTATCCGCTGCTGTTCATTCTGATTCTCGGCGTGATTGCCCGTGCCAGCGTCGGCCCTTGCGAAAGCCTGCTGTCCATGTCCGGCAATCAGAATATCTGCGCCCTGCTCTATGCGCTGTCCCTGATCGTCAATATTGCGCTCAACATCACCCTCATCCCGTTAATCGGCTTGAGCGGCGCGGCAATCGCAACGGTCTGTGCCATGGCTACAGAGGCAGCGACCCTTTCCTTTGTGGTTTATAAACGCCTTGGTATCACAATGTTTGTTTTCGCCCCTTCAGCCCGCCGCGCAGGAGATTAAGGATGCTGCAAATCTTCCGGAAAGCTGAAGCACTGACGCATCTGAAAAACTTGCAAATCCCGTCAGTTGCGGAAGCGAATATTTTCAATCATCCGGATTTTTTGCGCCCCGCACTGAAACATTTCGCATCTGATAATTGCGCCCTGCTTGTCAGGGATAATGCTGATAATGCTTTTCTGATGCCTGTTCAGGTCACGCGGGCGGGACTTGGCTTGCGGAAATCACTTTGCGGCTGGAGCAATATCTATGCCACGCAAGGCACACCGCTGATCAGCAGTGCGGACATAACGTCAACTCTGGAAACCGTTTTGAACACCTTGAGCAAACCGGAGCACGGACTACCGGATACGCTCATTCTGCCGGACATCAATCTCAATGCCGCCTTTGCAACTGCGCTCAAAGATCTGGCACAGCGTAAAAATCTGCCGCTGCATATTATGCGTCAGGAAGAGCGGCCGGTTTTATGCAATGGCAGCGATGCAGAGAGCTATCTGACCAATGCGATCGGCAAAAACCATCGCCGTGAATATCGCCGCCAATGGCGCAGACTGTCCGAGACCGGCAATCTGCAATATCACATCATTGCCGATAAAGCGGCTATTCCGGAAGCGATGAATGACTTTCTGACACTGGAAGCCGCGGGCTGGAAAGGCACGCGTGGCACGGCGTTTCTGAGCAAGAATGCCGACGCTGACTTTGCCCGTGAGGCTGTCAGTGCCTTAACTGAGCTTGATCTGGTGCGTATTCACACTTTAACACTGGATGACAGGCTCATTGCCAGCCTTGTGGTCTTTGTGCAGGATGATCAGGCATGGACGTGGAAAACAGCCTATGATGAGGCTCTGCGCGCTTTTTCACCCGGTGTACTCCTGATGATTGAAGTGCTGAAAAATCATCTGGAAAATCCGGCACTGCGCATCACGGATTCCTGCGCTATTCCCGATCATCCGGTGATGTCGCGCCTGTTCCATGAACGTGAAACTTTCGGCACCATCATTCTCGGCCTGACCGATCAAAGCCAGCGCGCAACGGATAAAATTGCCCGCCAGCTCCGGCGCTATGATCGCCTGCGCTCTTTAGTCCGTGATATTAAATCGCGGCTGAAACGCTAAATCTATGTCTTGCGGCTCTGCACACGCTGCCCCAGCCAGACACTGAACAAAACAATCATCATACCGGCCATTTGCAACAGGTTCAGTTGCTGCCCCAACAAAACCCAGCCGAGGATCACAGCTGTCAGCGGGCTTAAAAATCCAAGCGATGCAGCAACAGACGATTCCAGACGTGCCAGTCCGCGAAACCACAGCAGATAGGTTACAGCGCCGCCGATCAGGCCGAGATACATCAGCCCCAGCCAGTTTTTCAGTGTCAGCACCGGCAAAGCCGGTTCCATCAGAAATGCCACCGGTACCAGTAACAGGCCACCGGCCGTCAGCTGCCATGCGGTAAAGGTGAGCGGTGAGACCGGCGGCTGCCAGTAACGGCTCAGCACAGTACCCGCAGCCATGGAGAATGCACCGGCCAGCGCAGCAACAATTCCTGTCTGATCAAGTACGCCATTGGGCTTAAGCACCAGCAAAGCCACACCGGCAATCCCTGCCAGCGCCGCAACAACGGCAACAGCACGCAGCCGTGCCCCCAGCACGATCCGAGCGAGAAAGACAACGATCAGCGGCTGTACTGCGCCCACTGTGGCAGCAACACCGCCTGGTAAGCGATAGGCCGCAACAAATAACATCGCCCAGAAAAACGAGAAATTCAGCGCGCCCAGAATAAACACCCGCAGCCACCAGATGCCCTGCGGTAATTGCCGGACAAGCAACAGCAGTAATAAACCGGCAGGGAGCGCACGCAGCATTGCAACGGTCATCGGATACCCCGCAGGCAGCATTTGCGTGGTGACAATATAAGTACTGCCCCAGATTGCCGGTGCCAGTGCTGTCAGCAGCAAATCCGTGCGCGTTGATGTCATCCTTTATCTCCGTATGCTGTTTATAATACCGGTACCGGACACCATAATTGCAAGTTTCAGGGATGATAATTTCTTGTTTTCAGTATAGATTACCAACAAAAAGTTTTGAATAAGATCAGAGATAACGCTCTATGGATCAGCTCAGCGCATTACGCCTCTTTCGCAAAACCGTTGAGCTGGGCAGTTTTGCAGAAACCGCCCGCGCCAGCGGACTAACCGCCGCCGCTGTCGGCAAAAGCATCAGCGAACTTGAAGCACATCTGAATGTCAGGCTGTTC
>JAIRVW010000178.1 GCA_031253705.1 Brucellaceae bacterium | reverse complement strand
CCGGTAAATCGCGTGCAGAAAGCCGCAACCGTTGCGGCGCATAGCGCAGATGCGGCTTTTCCGTTGTCAGAACAGCAGCAACAATCCGCCAGCGTCCGGCCTTGCCGTTCTCTTCCGCTTCCTGATCCATCGAGACAATCCGCGCGGTCAGAACAGTGGAGACGGAACCGCCAAGCATCTGGGTCGCATAACGCTGCGTCTCCCATTTCGCAGCCGACATACCCGCAATGAAAGCCAGTATCAGCACAAGACTGACACGTCGTATCAATGTATCGCGTAGCAAAAACCACAACCAGCCGAGCAAACTTGCCGGTACCAGCAATTCCACCCAGTAGGGTTCCTGATTTAAGGAAAAATAATAAACCGCACCGGCACCGGCCATCACTGCCAGCAGCAGAAAAACTGTGCCACGCTCATATTCAAACAGCAGCGCATCGCAGACGGCATCCCACAATTGCTGCCCATACTCCCGCAGAGTCAGCCGGAATGCTGGCCGCTTATTTCGGGAAATGTGCGAAAGCGCATCGTCCGGAATATTCTCAGTCACGGTATCTTGCGTGAAGCCGAGCATAAATTGCTCTGCAGTTATTCTGCCGCACTCTGGCCCATGCGCAGCACCCATCCCTGCCCCGCTGCACGCAATACGGGACTCAGTATCATCACTCTTATGGCTGTGGTCACCGCCATTGCCGTTCGCCATGCTGCCTGAATTGCCCCCGCACCTGACAGCTGCACAATTATACGTCCAAAACAGCACATTTCACGCAGGAATCTTGCATTTAACGGCGTTAAACACCGGTTCTGCGCCCCGAACTCTGCATCAAGTCTTGCACGTTGTGCTGCCTATGCTACATGAACAGCACAAGAAATCGAGAGGCGGCCAATTACATTCTTTTCTCCATATATTCAGATATTGGCGTAAGATTATGTAACTTTACCGCAGATACGGAGCGACCGATGTCATCACCCGTTATTACCCGCTTTGCGCCTTCACCGACCGGATATCTGCATATCGGCGGTGCCCGCACAGCGCTGTTTAACTGGCTTTATTCCAAACATACCGGCGGCAAGATGCTGCTGCGCATTGAGGATACTGACCGCGAGCGCTCCACCGAGGCCGCAACGGCAGCTATTCTTGAAGGCCTGACATGGCTTGGTCTGACATGGGACGGCGATGCCATCTCCCAGTGGGAACGCGCGCCGCGCCACCGCGAAGTCGCTGAAGAACTGGTGAAAGCCGGTAAAGCCTATTATTGCTATGCCTCGCCGGAAGAACTGGATGCGATGCGTGAACTGGCGCGTGCTGAAGGCCGCCCGCCGCGCTATGACGGCCGCTGGCGTGACCGCGATCCGTCAGAAGCACCGGAAGGTGTAAAGCCAGTTATCCGCATCAAAGCCCCTCAGACCGGCGAAACCGTTGTGCTGGACGATGTGCAGGGGGAAGTTCGCTTCCCGAATAAGGATCTGGATGATTTCATCATTCTGCGTTCCGACGGCGCACCGACCTATATGCATGCGGTTGTGGTTGACGATCATGATATGGGCGTTACCCACATTATTCGTGGTGACGACCACCTGACCAATGCCGCCCGCCAGACCGTTATCTATGAAGCAATGGGCTGGGATGTGCCTAAGATGTCCCATATCCCGCTGATCCATGGTGCGGACGGTGCCAAGCTCTCCAAGCGTCACGGTGCGCTCGGCGTGGAAGCCTATCGTGCCATGGGCTATCTGCCGGAAGCTTTGTGCAACTATCTGGTACGTCTCGGCTGGAGCCATGGTGATGATGAAATCATGACCATTGAGCAGATGATCGAATGGTTTGATACCAAAGACATCAACAAAGGCGCATCGCGTTTTGACTTCCAGAAACTGGAAGCCATTAACGGTCATCATATCCGCGCCAGCGATTCAGAAACGCTTACCAAAGCGCTGATTGATGTGCTGCCTTATATTGAAGGCGGTGCAGACCTGCAGGCTCTGCTGAATGATGAACGCCGTGCGCAGCTTGTTGCAGCTATGCCGGGTCTGAAAGACCGTGCGAAAACGCTGGTGGAACTGGCTGACGGTGCGAAATTCCTGTTCGTCTCCCGTCCGCTGCCGCTTGATGAAAAAGCTGCAAGCCTGCTCAATGATGAAGGCCGTGCAATCCTCAAAGATGTATTGCCGAAGCTTGAAGCTGCGGAATGGACTGCCGAAGCGCTCGACGCTGTGGTGCGTGCTCATGCAGAATCAAAAGGTCTGAAGCTCGGCAAGATTGCCCAGCCTTTGCGTGCAGCCCTCACCGGCCGTGCCACCTCACCGGGTGTTTTTGATGTTCTGGTGGTTCTGGGTCGCGAAGAAGCGCTCGGACGTATTAAAGACCAGACGATTTAATCTCTTTTGGCCGTGTTCTCTTCACTGAGCACGGCCAAAACACAGTGTTGTGATTTGATCAAACCGGCATTCCCCGTAAGAACGTTCAATTGACAGAAATTTGTTCTTACAAACACGAATTTCTACATTGCAACGTCCGGTATTTACGCTAGTTTGAGCCATCAATTTTGCAGGCTGTCATTCAAAAATATCATGAATTTTGAGTGTTGGCTTCTTAAGGATATTTTTCAAACTGGCAGCGCCGGT
Organism: Brucellaceae bacterium; assembly: GCA_031253705.1. Classification (GTDB taxonomy): domain Bacteria; phylum Pseudomonadota; class Alphaproteobacteria; order Rhizobiales; family Rhizobiaceae; genus Pseudochrobactrum. The sequence goes on along the minus strand of JAIRVW010000178.1, from coordinate 1,742 downwards.
AAAAATACCCTAACTGTATGTTTCTATGCATAAGTTAAAACCGAAACTTCTGTTTTCAGCTTTATGCTCCAAATTTACTGCTATCCACGAGCAGTGAGCGCGATGATGAAAGGAACCAGTATGTCTAATACGACAGCGACAATCACGCTAAATGGCAATTCCACCGAATTGCCGGTCCGCAAAGGTACAATCGGACCAGACGTCGTCGAAATCGGCCCGCTTTACAAGAATACAAATTCCTTCACATACGATCCTGGTTTCACATCAACAGCGTCCTGCGAATCCAAAATCACCTATATCGATGGTGATGAAGGCGTTCTCCTGCATCGCGGCTATCCGATCGAACAGCTCGCCGAACAGGGCGATTTTCTTGAAACCTGCTACCTGCTTCTCTACGGCGAACTGCCAACCAAGACCCAGAAAGCAGACTTTGACTACCGTGTGACCCGTCACACCATGGTCCATGAACAGATGGCCAAATTCTTCACCGGCTTCCGCCGTGATGCGCATCCGATGGCCATTATGGTTGGCTGCGTCGGCGCCATGTCCGCCTTCTACCACGACTCAACCGACATTACTGACCCGCATCAGCGTATGGTTGCTTCGATCCGCCTTCTGGCGAAAATGCCGACACTGGCTGCAATGGCCTATAAATATCATGTCGGTCAGCCTTTCGTATATCCGAAGAATGATCTTGATCTGGCTTCCAACTTCCTGCGCATGTGCTTTGCCGTGCCTTGCGAAGAATATAAGGTCAATCCGGTTCTGGCACGCGCCATGGATCGTATCTTCATTCTTCATGCTGATCATGAGCAGAACGCTTCGACCTCGACTGTTCGTCTGGCCGGTTCTTCGGGTGCAAATCCGTTTGCCTGTATCGCTGCCGGTATTGCCTGCCTCTGGGGTCCTGCTCACGGCGGCGCCAACGAAGCTGCACTGAACATGCTGGCTGAAATCGGCTCGGTTGACCGTATTCCTGAATATATTGCCAAGGCAAAAGACAAGAACGATCCGTTCCGTCTGATGGGCTTCGGTCACCGCGTTTACAAAAACTACGATCCGCGCGCCCGTATCATGCAGAAAACCACGCATGAAGTTCTCGGCGAACTCGGCATCAAAGATGATCCGTTGCTCGACGTTGCAATGGAACTGGAAAATATTGCTCTGACCGATGAATATTTCATCGAGAAGAAGCTGTATCCGAATATCGACTTCTATTCCGGTATCACTCTGAAGGCTCTCGGCTTCCCGACAGAAATGTTCACAGTTCTGTTCGCAGTTGCCCGTACCATCGGCTGGGTAGCTCAGTGGAAAGAAATGGTCGAAGATCCGGCTCAGAAAATCGGTCGTCCGCGTCAGCTTTACACCGGCCACGCACAGCGCGATTTCGTACCGCTGGCAAAGCGCAAATAATCAGTAACACACTGATGAAAAGGCTCCTTCGGGAGCCTTTTTTATTTATCGTATAGAATTTTGCGTTTTTCTCACGCAATATGAACGTAAATAAACCACAGACATCAGCATAAAATTGCCCGTAACATATCCGTTTCAAGTCCGGTATGCGTAACTGCCGTTTAGAGCGCCGTGTGCCATATCTGGCACACAAAGATCGCTCTAACACTTTGAAATTATGCTCTAGCAGGGAGCTAGTCTTATGTCGAAGTCATTTTTAAAATCCGGCATTGCAGCGTCAGAAATTACCAGCCAGTCATTTTATTTGCGCAGACGGGAGTTTATTAAAA
>JAIRVW010000118.1 GCA_031253705.1 Brucellaceae bacterium | reverse complement strand
GCCAGTGCAGCACGCATATCCGCATGAATGGCAAAATTAACCGGCATCAGCGCCATCAGCTCCAGTGAGCGACCGGAGAGTGGTGTCGGCAACAGACACCCGTCACGGTTCTGCATAATCCATTCGCGGATTTGCTGCGCTCGCACGCTACCCGAAACCGCATCAGCACCATAAGAGGCATCCAGCAGCAACAGATCACAATGCGGAAAAGCATCCATTTCCAGCACCGGACTATCCGGCACCACATCGCCGCTATAGAGAACCTTGTGCCCTTCGGCCTCAACACAGAACCACACGCCGCCAGCCACATGGCCGGAACGACCGGTAGTGATTTCCGCATCGCCGATGGTCAGCACATCCCCTGCTTTGAACAATTCAATACGCGCCTGCGGAAATACAACATTCTCGAGATGATGCTGTTCAGCGTAACTTTTCAAAGTCTGACCTGTTTCAGCCAATGTCTCGGCAGTCATCAGGATACGCCCCTGAAAGCCCTGCTCCAGCAACCATAACAAACCGCCGACATGATCCTCATGGGCATGGGAGATCAGCACCGCATCAAGTGCGGCAATCGCATCGGCCTCAATCAGCGGATAATAATCGCGGCCTGTCGCTCCGACTTTAATGCCGATATCAAACAGCAGCTTGGTTTTCGTCGTGCTGATGCCAACGCCTAGACGCCCTTTTTCAGCGAAACCGCCATAGAGATTGATCTTCATGCTGCACCTGCTTCCGGTATTACCCAGCCTGACCGGATACGTAATTGCGCCACATCATCCGCTTTGAGATGTAACGGATCCGGCAGATTGAAATGCAGGTTCAGTTCCGGAGCCTGTTCGGCAACAGCTTCAATCCGCGATGCACCGCCCTGATAGACCGAGCGTGTCACCCGCACGGCAAATCCGTCCTGTTTCACCAGTTCCAGATCATCTTCACGGATACAAATCTGTGCATCTTTACGCACCACTTCATCGGCGCGGCAACGCAAACGCACTTGCTGCCCCAGCACCAATGCCTCACAGGCACCACTGCCATTGACGCTCAAAATCTCCGCAGGCAACACCATGCCCTGCGCGATAAAGGACGCAACCATCGCATTGGCCGGTTCATTATAGAGCGTTTTCGGCGAAGCAAACTGCATCAGCCTGCCTTTGTCCATCACAGCAATACGGTCAGCCAATGCCATCGCCTCGGCCTGATCATGCGTAATATAGATAATCGTTGTGCCGGTGCGCTTATGGAAGCGCGCAAACTCATCTTCCATCGATGCACGCAAATGCACGTCCAGATTGGCCAGCGGCTCGTCAAACAATACCAGCGACGGCGCCGCCACCAGACAACGTGCCAATGCCACACGCTGACGCTGCCCACCGGACAGATTGGCCGGACGACGGTCGCCATAGCCTTGCAGATCAACCAGTTTCAGCGCTTCGCTCACACGGCGCTCACGCTCGGCTTTTTCCACCTTGGCGATTTTCAGACTATAACCGACATTTTCCGAAACAGTCATATGCGGCCAGAGTGCATAGTTCTGGAACACAATACCGACACGGCGCTTTTCCGGCGGCACGAATTGCCCCTTGCCGGTCACCAGCTTGTCACCGACATAGATCACGCCATCATTTGCTTGTTCAAATCCGGCAATCATGCGCAGCAATGTCGTCTTGCCGCAGCCGGAAGGCCCCAGCACGGCAATAAACTCACCATTGGCGATATCCAGCGACACATCGGTCAAAACTTTTGTGTCATTAAAGCTTTTGGAAAGCTGAGAGATAGTCAATCCCGCCATGGCAGAACTCCGTCAGGCAGATATCTGGCGAACATATTGGTCACCAGCATCAGTAAGAATGTAATCAGCACGACCAGCACAGAAACCGCAGCCGCATAGGGTGAATCGCCACCCTGCTCAAAAGAGAAAATCACCACGCCCAGCGTTTCCGAGCCTGACGACCATAGTAACGCAGAAACTGTCAGTTCTGAAAAAGCCGTCATGAAAATCAGCACGCCACCGGCCAGAGTTGCCGGTGCCACCAGCGGAAACACAATGGTACGCAGCCGTGTCATCAGTCCTGAACCGGCCACCTGTGCCGCCTCTTCCAGAGCACGGTCGATCTGATGCAGTCCGGTAATAGTCGGGCGCAGTGCCAGCACCAAAAACCGTGCCAGATAGGCATAGAGAATGATCCAGATCGTATTATAGAGATGCAACCCGACAACCGGCAAAGGTTTGAGGAACATCAGCAATGCGGCGATCGACAGCACCACACCCGGCAGAGCATAAGGCAGTTCTGCGGCAAGATTGAGCAAGCGTGTCCACCAGCGCGACCGCCATGTGATGAGATAGCCGAGCGGCACCGCCACCAGCACCGCAAAACCGGCTGCGGCCAGCGACAGCGTGAATGAATTGACCAGCGCACGGCGCGCCCCTGCATGGTCAAACAGCACAAATTTCAGATTATCCAGCGTTGCCGTCTGCCAGCTCAGCGGAATACCAAAAGCAGGCACCAGTGCTGTCAGCAACAGGCCGAACATCGGCAATACCAGCACCACGGCAATCAGCAGCCAGCAGGCGATCTCAACAATCAACCGCCATGAGCCAAGCTCAAAAGGCGCGGCAGGCAGTGAGGTGGAAGCGATACGATAATCGCGGCGACGCGCCATATAATCCTGACACAGAATACCCGCCATTGCGATCACACCAATCAGCAGCGACAGCACAGCGACTTCCGACAATACAGACGGCCCGCCACCGGCAAGCTTCTGATAAATCAGTGTTGGTAATACCAGCACATTAGCCGGAATACCTAAGAATGCAGGAATACCAAAATTACCAACACAGGACACGAAAGCCAGTGCAGAAGCACCGATTACCGATGGCGTCATCAGCGGCACAATGATTGTGCGTGTTACCTGCCATTTGCTGGCACCACTGCTTAATGCCGCTTCAACCAGCTCACGTGGTAATTTACGCAAACCGGCGCGTACAATCAGGAACACCAGCGGTGCATATTGAATGCCGAGCAGTGCAATAATACCGGTGGTGGAATAAAGCGGGTTACGGCTGCCCAGTTCCGGCGCCATACCGATCATTTTAAGAAACGGGCTCGCGGGGCCAAAGAGTTGCAGCCATGCCAGTGCTGTCACCTGTGGCGCAATCAGCAGCGGCACCACAAACATCAGCACAAACACGCCACGCCCGCGAATATTGGTCAGGCTTACCAGCAGCGCCACGGCACTGCCAAGGATGACAGCGGCGAATGTCCCGCCAAAGCCGGTAATTAAAGAATTACGGGTGGCAACCCATGTGGAGGTTGAAGAAAGTGCTGACCGTACTGCGCTATCCGAGAGCTGACCATTCGGCGCGATAATTTCGCTGGCCAGCCGCAACATCGGCCACAGAGACAGCGTAAAAACAACCGCTGCCACAAGAAAAATCAGAGCCGCATCCCGGCTCTGATCTGATTTTCTGAATATCATATGTGCGTGCCTTAACCACCGAACAGTTCAGAAAAACGCTTTTTGTCGGCTTCAGTTACACCCAGAACTTTGAGCGTATCAATCGGCATGATGTTGATTTTTGTGCCTTCCGGCAACCAGCTCGGACGACCAACGGATTCTTTCGCTGGCAGATAGCCCTGCTCCAGCGCCAGTTTCTGACCATCATCAGAGAGGATGAAATCAACGAACTTCTCTGCACCGGCAACATTCTTGGCTGTCGCCATGATTGCAACAGGCTCGGTCACTGCAGGTACGCCTTCTTTCGGGAACACGAACTCAACCGGCGAACCTTTGGCTTTGGCATTCAGCGCCATGAAATCCACGAGGATACCATAAGGCTTTTCACCGCTGGCAACGGATTTCAGCACCGCACCATTGCCGCGCACGCTGATCAGCTCATTGGCTTTCAGCTTTTCGAAATAATCCCAGCCGAGTTCTGAATTCAGCGCAAAACCGGAAAGCAGATAGGCAGCCGCACCGGAATAAAGCGGGCTCGGCATTACGATCTGGCCTTTATATTCTTCTTTGCCGAGATCAGCCCAGCTTTCAGGCTTGCTTTTGGCCTGCGTATTATAGGCGATACCGGTGGTGATCAGCTTGGAACCGAAATAGGTTTTATCCTTGTCGAATGAACCATCGGTCAGGCCTTCTGTCTTCGCGCCTTCATAGGCTTTCAGACGATTGTCTTTTTTCAAAAGCTCCATCGACACGGCATCGGCGATCAGCAGCACATCCGGCTGCGGCGCACCGGCTGCAAATTCGGCGGCCAGCTTGCTTAAGATATCGCTGGTGCCGGAACGGAACACCTGCACATCAATATCAGGATTAGCCTTGCGGAAAGCTTCAACCGTTTTAGTCGCATCAGCTTCCGGCTGCGAAGTGTAAAGATTGAGAGTTTCTGCATTGACCGCAGTAGCGCCCATAAACACTGCCAGAGCAGTAGCCAGAACTGTTTTATGTGACGTGCGTTTCTGCAACATGATTCTTATCCCTGAAATCATTCATCCGATACCGGAGAGAGCCGGTTATTCGCCGTTCATCTAGTCAATGAACACTACAAGTTTATGACAAAGAATAAAGTCACCACAGAAAACAAAAACAAACAGGGCATTGAACCAGCAATGCCCTGTTAGAATTCAGATTATATCGCACTATCCAGCTTAGAATCTTGCGTATTTTTTGATTTAGGCGCTCAAAAGCGAGCGCCGGTAAAATGCGCGATCTGTGCGCCGGTTTCATAATAGGCTTCGCGGACACCGAGAAAGGACTGTGTTTCCGGATCGGTGACCGGCAGCGGCAGATCAGCTTCGCTGATTTCACCGCTGATATGACGTGCCAGCACATTGCCGAATACAGTACCGGTGGCAATGCCACGGCCGTTATAGCCACTGAAACCGATCACATTCTTATCAAAGCGATGGAATTTCGGCAGACTGTCATTGGTCATGCCGATCAGGCCGTACCATTCATAATCAAACTCGACTTTGCCGAGCTGCGGGAACAGACGTTTCATTTCGCGCTTCGCCCATGCCGTATGAATGCCGGTACCGGTATTGCGCAATGCGCCAACACTGCCGAAAACCAGACGACCGGCCTGATCATAGCGGTAGGACGACAACACTGTCTTGGTATCCCACACACCCTGACGTTCCGGCAGAATCTGTGCCTGCTGTTCTTTTGTCAGCGGCTTGGTTGCCAGATTGAAGTAAGGCAGATGCATAATTTCTGCACGAACCTGCGGCCATGGTGCCTGTGTATAGGCATTGGTTGCCACCACGATCCACTGTGCACGCACCGACCCTTGTGCGGTTTTTACCACCCAGTCATTGCCCTGACGTTCTGTGCCAATCACAGGCGATCCGGTGAAAATCTGCGCACCGGCAGCAAGTGCCGCATGTGCAAGACCGCGCACATAGGCCAGCGGCTGAATTGTACCCGCACGCATATCCAGCAGTGAGCCGGTATAGGCTTTAGTACCAACCTTCTTTGCGGTTTCTTCTGCGCTCAGCAAGGTGACCGGCGCACCACGGCGCTGCCACTGTTCCGCACGATCCTGCAGCTCGCGCAGGCCTTTCTGACCAACAGCGCAATGCAGCGTACCAGTGCGGGTCGCCTCACAGGCAATATTGTGCTTTTCAATACGCTCGAAAACCATTTTCGGGCCGTTGCCGAGGGCTTCGAGCAGGCGGTCACCATATTTCTGGCCGAGAACGCCCGGCAGATCATCCGGCATAACCCACATACCGGCATTGACCAGACCGACATTACGGCCGGAACCGCCGAAGCCGATTTCAACGCCTTCAAGCACGGCAACCTTGGTGCCGCGTTCACTCAAATTCAGTGCGGTTGAAAGACCGGTAAAACCACCGCCGACAACAACCACATCAACGGTCAGATCGCCTTTAAGGGCAGAGGTAACCGGAGCGGCAGGTGCGGATTTTTCCCAGAGACCGTGAGAACGGGGATTATTCAACATGTCAGTTCATTTCTCAAAAACAACGTTGCCACTTGCATCAGCCTTTATTGAACCGGCAATGCGTAACAGGATGTGCCTGAAACTGCGCACATCACGCAATAGCGCTGAGACAAAAGGTCAACGATCAAAATGGATAAAGAGCGCCGTATATATAATGCGGATACACACACAACACTCTGAGTGTTTGAAATTTGAAGCTGACACGGAAAAATCGTCCGGTCTGTTGTTCGTCAGTCTTCTTATAGTCTTTTTCTTCTGACGCCTGATTAGCCATACACCTTTCGGTTTTGGCAACAGTAGCAATTTCTGCGCAACAGATCATTCATTTGAGGAATGATCTGTTGCGACTATAGTATTATTTTCGCGCATTTTAATCCGATCGAAGCAGGATTAGCAATCAGTCCGGCGAACTGATTGCCCTGCGCAGGCGTTCCACACTTTTCGGAATGCGCTTAGTATTATTCCGCGTTCAAATGCACCAGCGCCATATAGTCATGCTGGCCGACCTGCCCGCGAATCCAGCTGGAAAACGTCTGTATCAGCGGGTTCTCATGTTTGCCTTCCGGCACCACAAGATAATAGTCATTCTCGGTACGCATAGGCTTATCAAACAGAATGCGCAGACGGCCTTCCTGCAATTCCTGCTCAATCAGATAAACCGGCAGCAAACCGATTCCCAGCCCTGCAGCCGCCGCCTCAATCACCATGGAGAACTGATCAAAACGATGCCCGCTATAGGTACTGCGCGCATCCACTTCACAAAGCTCAAACCATTGCGTCCACATTTTCGGACGCGTCGTCAGATGTAGCAAAGGCTCTTTCTGCAGGTCTTCCGGCTCAACAATACGGTGACTTTCAATCAAAGCACTGCTGGCAACCGGCACCACCATCTCACTGCACAGATAATTACAGGTGGCATGAGCCCAAACCGGCTGACCATAATGAATAGCCATATCAAACGGATATTCTTCAAAGTCGAACACACCGGTGCGTGAGCCGACATTAAACGCCACCCCCGGATTTTCTTCGATAAAATTCGGAATACGCGGCATCAGCCAGCGCGCGCCGAATGTCGGCAATGTCGCCACGCTGAAAGCCGAAGACGATTGTGCTGAAGCCATCGCCCGCAACATCGTGTCTTCAGTCTGGTTCAGCAGACGACGGACTTCCGGCAAAAACTTGCGTCCGGCATCGGACAGCAGAATGCGCTGACGGATTCGCTCGAACAGCAAAACGCCGAGCTGGCCTTCAAGATCCTTGATCTGACGACTCACCGCGCTTTGCGTCAGATTCAGCTCATGCGCTGCCTGCGTGAAACTTCCGTGACGTGCAGCACATTCAAAAGCCTGCAAAATGGCGATATCCGGTATCCGTCGTCGGCTGAGCTTCATTCCTGCCTCGCATAAACATAGTCGATTTCGTCGCAATCATGCGGCCACTACAACTGATATGATCAATTTTAGTCATGATATCAACATCTGATACGTGTTTCAGCTGATCGAAAATCGATTTAAAAAGAAATAACGTGTCAATTTTAAAGCATATCCCGAAATCTGGCTGACATTTTTCGGATCAGATAGGCATCTACAACAACATCAGGACAGTTTTATGCGACTCTCTCAGAGCATAGAGCTTTCCTGAAAAGCGGTTTCAGGAAAATCGTCATCCGGTTTTCTTTATGAGGCTGTATCAAGAGCAAAACAGACAGGGCTTTATCTTCTCCCAAGACAGATAACAGCTCTCAATACGGAAAGCCCCTAAGGAGGCAACCCATGAACTTCGTATCAGCCGACAGCATCCGCGCTGCATTCTCGGCCGCAATGTCCGCAATGTACCGTACAGAAGTGCCTGCTTATGGCACGCTGATGGAACTGGTTGCAGACGTAAATGCTGCAACACTGAAAGCCCAGCCTGAACTGCTCGCCCGCCTCGAAGATACCGATTCTCTGGATCGTATTTCTGAAGAACGTCACGGTGCGATCCGTCTCGGCACCGCCGCTGAACTCTCCATGATGCGCCGCGCTTATGCGGTTATGGGCATGTTCCCTGTCGGTTACTACGACCTCTCGGCCGCCGGTGTGCCTGTGCATTCCACAGCGTTCCGTCCGGTTGCAGATGCTTCGCTGAAGATCAATCCTTTCCGCGTTTTCACCTCGCTGCTGCGTCTCGATTTGATCGCTGACGAAAAGCTGCGTAAGGAAGCCGAAGAAACACTCGCAAAGCGTAACATCTTCACTGCCGGTGCGATTGAGCTGATCGAGACTGCTGAAAAGCAAGGCGGTCTGACACAAGAACAGGCTGACAAGTTTGTTGCCGAAGTTCTGGAAACTTTCCGCTGGCACGATAAGGCCAATGTGAGTGCAGAACTCTATCACCGTCTGCACGACGCCCACCGTCTGATTGCTGACGTTGTGTCTTTCAAGGGCCCGCACATCAACCATCTGACACCACGCACACTCGACATTGATGCGGTGCAGGCTCAGATGCCGGCACGCAACATTTCGCCTAAAGCTGTTGTTGAAGGCCCGCCAACCCGTAAATGTGCGGTTCTGCTGCGTCAGACCTCGTTTAAAGCTCTGGAAGAAGCTGTTTCTTTCACCGATGCTGCAGGCGAATGGAAAGCCGGTACACACACTGCCCGTTTTGGTGAAATTGAACAGCGCGGTATTGCTCTGACACCAAAAGGCCGTGGCCTGTATGATGCACTGCTCGACAAGACCCGTGCACGTATCCGCCCTGCACCGGATGGCTCGAACGCTGCTGAATATGTCCGTATTCTCGGTGAAGTTTTTGAAGAATTCCCTGACACATGGGCAGAAATCCGTGAACAGGGTCTCGGTTACTTCGCTTACAGTGTTGCAGACCGCTCAAAAGCCAAGAGCGAGCTGACTGTTGCCAATCTCAACAGCCTGATTGCTGAAGGCGCAATTCAGTTTGACCCGATTGTCTATGAAGACTTCCTGCCGGTGAGCGCCGCTGGTATCTTCCAGTCCAATCTCGGCGACGATGATACACAGGAATTCACTGAAAGCCCGAACCAGAAGCGTTTCGAAGCTGATCTCGGCGCAACCGTGCTCAATGAATTTGAACACTATGCACGCATCGAGCGCGAATCTGTTGAGGGTGCATTGAAGGCTCTCGCCTTTAAAGCTGCAGCAGAATAACTAGATAACATATGAAAACGGCAATCTGCCCTCAAAGCGGATTGCCGTTCAGCTGTTTATACTAGAGCGTGTCCATTTAATTGAGTCCGCCACACTCGCTCTAGTTTCATGAGTTGTCGCATTATCGCGGTCGTTAACTGCAACCAGTTAACTGCGAAATGCTCCGGAGCAGATTACTGCTCCACCGTACCAGATAGAATATCAGGTCTGTTCCCTTACCCGAACAAACGCCTGATATTCTGAACGATAAACAATAGGGAATGCGATTTATGAGCACCGAAAATAAAAAAGTGAACGTTAAGCAGGAAGCTGCTGACATTCTCGCCAAGCTTGGCGTTGACAGCGCTGCCTATACAGGCGGTGATCTTGCCTCGTTCAGCCCGGTTACCGGCGAACAGATCGGCGCCCTCAAGACTCATTCGGCTGCAGACACTGCCCGCATGATCGAAGAAGCTGACGCAGCATTCCGCACATGGCGCGATGTTCCGGCTCCTCGCCGCGGTGAACTGATCCGCCTGCTCGGTGAAGAACTGCGCGCGTCCAAAGCTGATCTCGGCCGTCTGGTTTCCATCGAAGCCGGTAAGATCATCTCTGAAGGCCTCGGCGAAGTTCAGGAAATGATCGACATCTGCGATTTCGCAGTTGGTCTGTCCCGTCAGCTTTACGGTTTGACCATTGCGACTGAACGCGCCGGTCACCGTATGATGGAAACATGGCATCCGCTCGGCGTTGTCGGCGTTATCTCCGCCTTCAATTTCCCTGTAGCTGTCTGGTCATGGAACGCGGCTCTGGCACTGGTTGCCGGTGACGCAGTTGTCTGGAAGCCTTCCGAAAAGACCCCTCTCACAGCACTTGCTTGTGAAGCGATCTTCAACCGTGCGGCTGCCCGTTTCGGCGCAGATGCTCCTAAGGGTCTGTCCGCTGTTATCATCGGCGACCGTACAATCGGTGAAGTTCTGGTTGACCATCCGAAGGTTCCGCTGGTTTCCGCAACCGGTTCAACCCGCATGGGTCGCGATGTAGGCCCGCGTCTGGCCAAGCGTTTCGCACGCGCTATCCTCGAACTCGGCGGCAACAATGCCGGTATCGTCTGCCCGTCAGCCGATCTCGACATGGCTCTGCGCGCGATTGCTTTCGGTGCCATGGGTACTGCAGGTCAGCGTTGCACCACCATGCGCCGTCTGTTCGTACACGAAAGCGTTTACGACACACTGGTACCACGTCTGGTCAAAGCCTATCAGAGCGTATCCATCGGCAACCCGCTGGAAACCCCTGCACTGATCGGCCCGCTGATCGACAAAGCTTCGTTCGACGGCATGCAGAAAGCTCTGGCAGAAGCCAAAGCACACGGCGGTAAAGTTGTCGGTGGTGAACGCGTTTCCATTGGTCCGGACACAGGTTACTACGTACAGCCAGCCATCGTTGAAATGCCGGAACAGGCAGGTCCGGTTCTCGAAGAAACCTTCGCACCGATCCTCTATGTGATGAAATACAGCGATTTCGACAACGTCCTCGAACTGCACAATGCAGTTGGTGCCGGTCTGTCGTCTTCGATCTTCACACTGAACCTGCAGGAAGCTGAGCGTTTCCTCTCTGCATCCGGTTCGGATTGCGGTATCGCCAACGTTAACATCGGTACATCCGGTGCTGAAATCGGCGGTGCATTCGGCGGTGAAAAGGAAACCGGTGGCGGTCGCGAATCCGGTTCGGATGCATGGAAAGCTTACATGCGCCGTGCAACCAATACTGTAAACTACTCCAAGGCACTGCCGCTCGCACAGGGCGTATCCTTCGATATCGACTAATCATCAGTACTGATGACAAAGAAAAGCCCCGCTATGCGGGGCTTTTTTATTGACTAAAATTCCGTACGGAGTCTCTATTAGACATAGCATTCACGCATATCTTGTCAGACTTCTCCGCTTTGGAGGCTTACATGCGTTTATTTTTAGCAGTGCTGATAGCTATCATTTATATGGTGCATAGCCCGATTGTTCATGCGAGTGAAAACAACGCTGTGTTCTGCTCTAAGCTCGGTGAACTTGCAGGGCGGTCTATGGCAGCACGTTTAGAGGGAAAACCGCTGACTGATCTTTTGAAGATCAGATTTGATCCGGCGGTCAGGGAAGTTTTTCAGACAATTATCAGAGAGGCTTATGCGAGGCCGTTGGTTGACGGCGATAATGCGTGGGTGAGAAATATGTCTGATTTCCGCAATGATGTTGAAGAGAAATGCCAGTCATCTCTGCAAAAATAAAAGCCGGAAATTCCGGCTTTTATTTTATTCAAAGCGCGACGCTCTCAACATGCCGGAATTCTTGCAATGACGAGGCGAAAACGGAGTTATTCCGAGAACCGGAGCGGAATGTACTTTGAGGTACATGAGCACCGGAAGCGGAGGAATGCTCCGTTTGCAGACCGTCAGTGCGTGAATAACGGTGGGTTGATCAGCCCATGCGTTCAGAGGCGTACGACCCTGGACTCGCCGGGAATACCACTGTCCGGTTACCATTGAGGAAGACGCGGTGATGGATATGCGCGTGAATGGCGCGTGCCAGAACCTGCGCTTCGACATCGCGGCCGATGGAAACATAATCGGCTGCCGATTGCGCATGGGTGATACGGGCAACGTCCTGCTCGATAATCGGACCTTCATCAAGATCAGCGGTCACATAATGCGCGGTGGCACCGATCAGCTTCACGCCACGCTCATAAGCCTGCTTATAAGGATTCGCACCTTTGAAAGACGGCAGGAAGGAATGGTGAATATTGATAATCTTGCCGGACATTTTCTGGCTCAGCTCATCAGACAGAACCTGCATATAACGTGCCAAAACCACCAGCTCGGTGCCGGTCTGATTGACGATATCCATCATTTTGGCTTCGGCTTCGGCTTTATTTTCCTTCGTCACCGCAATGTGGTGAAAAGGAATATCGTGGTTCACAACAACCTTCTGATAATCAAAATGGTTGGAGACCACACCAACAATGTCAATCGGCAGGCCGCCGATTTTCCAGCGATAAAGCAGATCGTTGAGGCAGTGACCAAAGCGGGAAACCATCAGCAGGGTTTTCACCGGTTTGCGGGTATCGTGGAAGTCATAGACCATGCCGAACTTATCAGCCGTCTCCTGAAAACCACCGGCGATTTCTTCAAAACTTTTGCCCTGCTCGGTAATAAAACCGACGCGCATGAAAAACTTGTCCGCACCAAGATCATCGAACTGGGCGCTGTCAACGATGTTACACCCCATACCCGCAAGATATCCGGAAATAGCGGCAACTATACCGAGGCGTGACTGGCAACTGACGGTCAACACATAATTCTGCATGGGGGTATCCCTTAAGCTTCAACAATCCGAATGGTTCTCAGCCGGAAAATTCCGGTTCCATATGAAGCTCTTACACAGAATTTCAGCGCTTAACAGTCCCGATTACGCTTTTGTTTGACGGATTCCTGCCATTTGCAAACAAATCTGCATCATCCATAATCTAAGGTTACAGATGATGATTTCCCGATTTATGGGTGCTGTTCAAAACTCATAAATGCGGATTGCGTGTCTTATATTTTTCGATCAGCCGGTCGTTGATTTCCGTGGCACCCGGCATATTCGCACTGCGATAAACCGGAACTTCTCCGCTCTCTGCAGCCAGCTCAGCAGCAACGGCAGTGAAGATGGCATGGAGGATCGTAGCTCCGACAGCAGTGGAAACCGCGCCCGCTTTCATTTCGCTGTTTGGCAGCTGCATCATCGCATCACCGGCCGGAATTTCATTATCCAGCACCAGATCAGCCAGCTCAGACAGGCGCACACGACCATTGGCGGCGCTGGCCGAATAGGCAACCGATGTGAGCGCAATAATCTTGGCACCGGCCTCATGTCCAAAGCGCGCGGCCTCAACCGGCGCGGCATTAACGCCTGAATTGGATACGACGAGCAGAATATCACCGGCACCAATATCATAGCGCTGCAGCAAAGGCTGAACCATACCGCTGATACGCTCGAATTTGGTGCTGGAAGATGCACCTTCATGGAGCATGGTGAAGGCTGAGAGAACCGGCACGGTAATCGCCAGACCACCGGCACGATAATGCACTTCTTCCGCCAGCATATGCGAATGACCGGTGCCGAACACAAAGACACGCTTGTCGTTGCGTGCGGCCTCACCGATCATCGCCACAGCCTGTGCCATAGCCTCAGCCTGACTGTCACGCAGATGCGTGAGATGCGCGGTCAGCTTGTCAAAATAGTCATTGATAATGCTCATACCCGCTGATCCTGTCGCTCACCGGAAATCCACGTCGCGCGAACATGGCACTGATCATCCAGCCAGACCAGATCGGCACGTTTTTTCGGTGCCAGCACGCCACGGTCTTTAAGCCGTAAAAATTCAGCCGGATAAGACGTTGCCATACGCAGCGCTTCTTCGGAAGAGAGATCCAGCATTGCCATGCCGTAGCGGAGACCCGATGCCATATCGAGATCGGAACCTGCCAATGTCACACGGTCTTCCAGCACCAGTTTAGGGCAATAACCACCCTCTACACGGTATACGGTACGGCCGTTGAGCTGGAATGTATCGCGACCGGAGCCGACCAGCGACATCGCATCCGTGACAAAGAACAAACGTCCCTGCCCGTGTTTTGCCCGCAAGGCCACACGCAGAGCCGCAGGTTCGACATGGTGGCCGTCCGCAATAATACCGCCCCAGACAGACGGATGATCCAGCGCAGCACCAACAAGATTTGGTGCACGGTGTCCGAACTGGCTCATCGCATTGAACAAATGGGTCACGCCACGTGCACCGGCATCAAAACGCGCCATTGCCATTTCATAATTGCTGTCACTGTGGCCGATACTGATAATCACACCGCCCTCAGACAGTTCCTGCACCTGATCAGGAGTCACCTGTTCCGCAGCCATTGTCACCAGCAAACAGCC
>JAIRVW010000058.1 GCA_031253705.1 Brucellaceae bacterium | reverse complement strand
GGTAACGCCGTCCGGATCTTTCAGCCGCAGAACCGGTTCACCGAGTTCGCGTTTCGGGCCTTCGACACGAATCTGTTGTGATAAGGCACGGGTCAGCCAGTCGCCGATTGATTCCGGCGGCACTGCCAGAGCGATCTCCGCCACCTGACCGTGACCGACACGTCCGCGTGCGCCTTCCTCCCAGACCAGAAACGTGATCAATGAGCCGGGGGAACCCTGCGCATCACCGTAGAACAGGTGCAGCTGCTCACCGTCTTCAAAACCGCCGGTTTGTTTGACCAGCCGTAATCCCAGAAAACCGGCGTAAAAATCAACATTAGCCTGCACATTGCGTGTGATGAGGGTCACATGATGAATACCGGACGTCATAATTGCCTTTCTGGAGCACGGATCAGCGGGGAAGTAAGGTGTTCGCCGTATCTGCTCTGATATGCTGTGTTTGTGTCAGGTAATATGGACAGGCAGGCAGTGATTATCAATTGCCGAGTTTCAGGCTGAGGCGCATTCCGGTGTTTCCTATAAAAAGACCCCGTCCGGATAGCCGGAACGGGGCAGGTATCGAGTAGGTATCATGAGGAGATCAACTTGGTGAAAATATCATCTGTTGACAATAGCCACTATACGCGGAGCCGGACTGTAAAATAGTCCAATAGCTGGCAGGCTAAATATTGTGATGCGAAGTATAGGGGAAGATGTTTTGGAGGAGATGGTGAGCGCGCACGGGTTCGAACCGTGGACCTACTGATTAAAAGTCAGTTGCTCTACCGGCTGAGCTACGCGCTCTTGCAATCTCTTAGAAAGACTTGTGGTCTTTTTCCTGAGCACCTCGGTAATGCTCTGCAAGTGGGGCGATACATAAGGGGGATTGACCGGTACGTCAACACTAAAAATCACTGTTTAAATTCAAAATCTTAAGTTTATACACAGATTACGAATGAAGCGGATTCACTGCGCAAATTTACAAGCTGTTCAAATGTAAAGTGATTTTTATAGGGGAGGAGATGGTGAGCGCGCACGGGTTCGAACCGTGGACCTACTGATTAAAAGTCAGTTGCTCTACCGGCTGAGCTACGCGCTCTTGCAATCTCTTGAAAAGACCGTGTGGTCTTTATCGGAGCACCTCGGTAATGCTCTGCAAGTGCGGCGATACATAGGTTCGGTTTTTGCAATCGTCAACCGCAAAAATCATTGTTTGTTGTGAGAACGGGTATTTTTTATGGATTTTACGGTTTTTTCCCCAATTTCACGGTAAGGTTTCCCTTTGATTATGGGGATTCTTGTGAAAAATACCCGCATAGTCCGGTCAAAATCAGCGGTATGAATCGTTGGAATGCTCAAAATGATTCCCGCAAGTGCTTGTTTGTATGATTGATTCCTGCCGGAAATTGCAGCTGCTGCCGGAGAAAAGCGATTTACTGTCAAATTTCGCTGCTCACGGCTTCGTCTGTTTCTATCTCTTGCATTTCTGGCTATAAGACGCGCACCGGTTATCATCTGTCATGGCAGATGAGTTGAAGACGAATGAACGGAGCCGCGCGATGATCACACAATGTCACCGGCTCCGCAGGATGACAGGGACATAATATGGCAATCGACATTTCTTATCTGACAGCTGTTGGTGCGGGTGCTTTGTCCTTTCTTTCTCCCTGTGTGCTGCCTTTGGTGCCGCCATATCTTTGCTATATGGCGGGCGTGAGTGTTGATGATTTTCGCAATAACGGAGAATCGTCACAGGCCACGCGTAACCGCATCCGGTTGCTGCTCACCTCTTTTGCATTTGTTCTCGGCTTTACCACCGTGTTCGTGGCGCTCGGGGCGGGTGCATCGTCCATCGGTCACTTCCTGCGCCAGTGGCAGCAGGAAATGGCGATTGCCGCCGGTCTGGTCATTATTGTGATGGGGCTGAATTTTCTCGGCATAGTGCGCATTCCGCTTTTGTCGCGAGAAGCACGTTTTCAGGCCGGTTCAGCACCGGCTACGCCGCTGGGTGCCTATATTATGGGGCTGGCCTTCGCATTTGGTTGGACACCATGTATCGGACCTGTTCTCGGGCCGATCCTCACTCTGGCCGGCTCAAAGGTTTCGGTTTTCGACGGTGCATCTCTGCTGGCGGTCTATTCGTTGGGGCTGGGACTCCCGTTTATGCTGGCGGCGCTGTTCTCCGGCAGCTTCATGCGTTTCCTGTCGCGTTTCCGCGTGCATATGGGAAAGGTCGAAAAGGTGATGGGTATTCTGCTGGTACTGGCCGGTATTTTGTTCCTGACCGGCGGCATGCAGGCCTTTGCCTATTGGCTGCTTGAGACATTCCCCGTGCTGGGTAAACTCGGCTGATCATCACGGATCGTGCCGGATGTTTCACAAAAGTGACCGGCATGATCATAAAATCTGTATCTATACGGATTTAAAAACAGATTTATACAGAGATTCATGTAAAGCGATTGGCATTTACCTTCTTTCGCGTAAATGAATCTATACGTTTTCTCTTTAAAGTGGTTCTGATAAACAAGACCTCTCTGCCAGTTATGAAACACGGAATTAATATGGCTTCCAGATCCTGCCTGACCATCATCCTCGCTGCCGGTGAGGGTACACGCATGAAATCTTCCATGTCGAAAGTACTGCACGAAATCGCCGGTCTGCCGCTGGTAGGGCATGTGGTTAAGGCCGTGCAGGGCGCGGATAATCAGGCTGATCTGGCCGTTGTCGTCGGGCGCGGTGCGGCGGATGTACAAAAAGCCGTCGGAAAAATCAGTGATGCAGCGCGTTTCTACGAGCAGACCGAACGTCTGGGCACTGCCCATGCGGTTCTGGCTGCACGCGAGGCACTGGCAGAATCGCATGATGATGTGCTGGTTGTGTTTGGTGATACGCCGCTGATCGAGGAAACCTCCCTGCGTGCTGCCCGTAACAAACTGGCTGAAGGCGCCGATATTGTGGTGATGGGCTTCCGGCCGGAAAACCCGACCGGCTATGGCCGTCTGGTTGAAGAAAACGGTAAGCTGGTTGCCATCGTTGAAGAAAAAGACGCGACAGATGAACAGCGCAAAATCACCTTCTGCAATGGCGGGTTGATGGCACTGAGCGGCAAACATGCGCTGCAACTGATCTCTGCCGTGAAGAACGATAATTCCAAAGGCGAATATTATCTCACCGATGTGGTGAAGCTGGCGCATGCGCAAGGGCTGAATGTTATCGCTATTGACGTACCGGTTGAGAATGTCATCGGCATTAATAACCGTGCTGAACTGGCAGAGGCCGAAGCACTGTGGCAGGCACGTAAACGCCGCGATGTAATGATGGCCGGCGTGACGCTGATT
>JAIRVW010000448.1 GCA_031253705.1 Brucellaceae bacterium | reverse complement strand
GATACCGCCGACCAACAGAGAGATCAGGGCAATCGCTGAGACCAGCAATGTCAGCGCCTGCGTGGTGCTTGTAATGGTTTTGCGGATATCGTCCGTGTTCAGAATGGTGAAATCCTGTTCGCCGTGTCGCTGAACCAGAAAAGCGGTGACTGCTTTTTCTGCAAGATCGGGCGGGGTATCATCATTGATACGCAAGGTCAGACTGCGCAGCACGCGCGAGCCGGTCATGCGGGTCTGTACGGTGGTATAAGGCAGATAGACGGACAGATTTTCGCTGGAGCCGAAGCCGCCTTGTTCCGGCTGCATAATGCCGATAATTCTGACCGGCACATTCTTGAGAATAATGATCTGGCCGACAGGACTGCCTTCAAAATTCGCAAACAGCGTTTTGCGGGTATTTTCGTCAATCACCGCATCCAGCGCGATATCATGCACGGCCTGCTCGTCGAAGAACCGGCCGTCAGCCAGTTTGCTGCCACGCGTGACAAAATACTGATCGCTGACACCGTTCACAAGCGCATTGGCTTCAATACCGTTGAAGCGGGCAGTTGTGGGTGTGGAAACCGTCGGCGTTGCGGCCATAATATAAGGCTGTTTGGCAAGTTGATTGGCATCATCAATGGTCAGCGTGGTGATACGGCCGGATGATCTGTCACCGAAACCACGGCCGGGGAAGATTTCCAGCGTATTGGTGCCAAGGCTGCTGATCTGCTCAAGCACCTGTTTTTGCGAGCCTTTTCCTAGTGCCACAACGCACACAACCGAAGCAATGCCGATAATAATGCCGAGCATCGTCAGGAATGTGCGCAAGCGGTGCGCATTCATCGAGCGCAGTGCCATCAAAAAAGCTTCGCCGAAGCGATCCGCGATTGTACCGAGCGAGGACTGGCTGGCTTTTGCCGACTGTCCGCCGGTCGCAATATCACTTTCGGGCTTTTCATCTGCCTTATCAGCGGCACGCGTTGTGTCAGAGATGATCTCGCCGTCGCTGATTTCAATAATACGCTGCGCACGGGCGGCAACATTGCGGTCATGGGTCACAATGATAATGGTTTTGCCTTCGCGGTGCAGTTCCTCAAGAATTTTGAGGACTTCTTCACCGCTATGACTGTCCAGTGCGCCGGTCGGCTCATCCGCCAGAATAACATCGGCATTATTGATCAGAGCGCGGGCAATGGAAACGCGCTGCTGCTGACCGCCGGAAAGCTGACCCGGCCGGTGATGGGTACGTTCTCCCATGCCGAGACGCTCAAGAATATGCACAGCATGTTCCTGACGGCTTTCGCGGCTTTGTCCGGCATAAATCGCCGGAATTTCCACATTGCCGACAGCCGTCAACTCATTCAGCAGATGATAGCGCTGAAAAATAAAGCCGAAATGTTCACGCCGCAATTGTGCGAGCTCATCTGCATCCAGATCGGAGGTCTCGCGGCCGGAAATGAAATATTTGCCTTCGGAAGGCCGGTCGAGACAGCCCAGAATATTCATCAGGGTCGATTTTCCTGAGCCTGATGCCCCGACAATCGCCACCATTTCACCATGGCCGATTGTCAGATTAACATCTTTCAAAACGGTGGTAAAACCGTCGCCCGAAGGATAATGCCGGTAAAGATGTTCAAGGGTAATCAGCGCTTTACCCATCATCAGAACCTTATGGAGCGGCCGCGGTTGCTGCGCGGTACCGCAGGCCCGCCGGTGCCGTCACCGGTCACGACTTTATCGCCTTCACTGAGGCCGGAACGGATTTCCACCATCACCTTGTCATTGAGACCGGTTTCAACCGTTTTCTGGGTGATTGTGCCGTCTTTACCCATTATACCGACAGTGACCTGTCCTTTTTTATCCGGCGCAGAGAGGGCAGGGGAAGGGATCAGCAACACATCTTTGGCACTGCCGAGAATAATATGAATCTCGGCAGTCATATAGGTTTTCAGCACGCCATCCGGATTGGCGATGTTAAAGATACCCTTGTAATAAATTGCCGATGCGGTGCTGGTACTGCTGCTCGCTGCACTGGTGCCGCCAAAGCTCTTATCACTGACAATAGATTGCGGCGCAGGCTCCAATATCTGCAACTGTGCTGTATAGCGCTTGTTGCTCTGGCCTGGGATCGTGAAATAGAGATCCTGACCTTCCTTGACATTGATCACATCGGCTTCCGAAATATCGGCCTCAACCGTCATCGTATCGAGCTGACCAATAATCGCGATGGTTGGTGCGGATTGCACAGCATTGACCGTCTGGCCTTCCTGTACAACGGTTGCCAGAATAGTGCCGTCAATCGGCGCGCGGATTTGCGTATAACTGAGATTGGCTTCCGCCGTTTCAACTGCAACTTTTGATGCGACGATCTGTGCGTCACTGTAAGCAATTTGCGCTTCTGCGGATTTTACAGTACTGGCAGCTTTGTCGTAGTCAGCACGGGAAATCGCATTACGTGAGATCATCTGCTGCTGTCGGGTCAGATCCTGTTTGGCCAGTTCCAGCTTTGCAATTTTGTCTTCACGGTCTGCCTGATTGCGGACTTCTTCCGCTTTGGCTTTGCGCAGCTCATTTTGCTGCGTTGTCGGGTCGATCTGGGCGATCAGATCATCTTTTTTGACCTGTTGTCCGGCTTTGACATTCAGTGTCAGAACGCGGCCGGATGCCTGCGCACCCACAGCCACCAGCCGTGCAGGTTTGAGAATGCCGGTTGCAAGAACGGTGGTTTCAATATCGCCCTTACGCACCGTATAGGTCATGACCTGCGGGGCTTCGGTTTTGAAGTAATCCG
The DNA here is from genome assembly GCA_031253705.1 of Brucellaceae bacterium. Lineage (GTDB taxonomy): Bacteria > Pseudomonadota > Alphaproteobacteria > Rhizobiales > Rhizobiaceae > Pseudochrobactrum. The sequence continues at coordinate 457 of JAIRVW010000448.1, read as the reverse complement.
CAGTGGCATAATGAAGAACAGCAGCAAGGCCTGCGATCACGAACAGCCAGAAGAGCCATTTCTTCGCAAATCCGCGTTTCTTTTTAGAGCCACTGTTCATTGATACCTCATGGGCCTGACCTGATGTGTCAGGTTTTTGTCTTTTTAGTTATTAAGTGCGGGCCGGTATAGCCGTCCACAATTTCAGGCTTGTCCGCATTGATGGTTCCGTTCCAGCCGCCGCCGAGTGCTTTTTGCAGGTTGATATAATCTTTCAACAGACTGACTTTGAGCTGAATGAGACCATCTTCTTTGGAATAAAGCGTCCGCTCGGAGGTCAGCAGATCAAGGAAGCTGCTGGAGCCGTTCTGATAAAGATCGAGGGAAAGCTCGGTAGCCCGCCGGTAGGACTGAACAGCTTTCTGCGTCTTGGCATATTGGATACGATGCTGATTAAGTGAAACACTGGCATTTTCCA
>JAIRVW010000436.1 GCA_031253705.1 Brucellaceae bacterium | reverse complement strand
TGCAGGCGGCGATGGACGGCTTTGAAGTGGTAACCCTTGATGATGCAGCGTCCACCGCTGATATCGTCATCACCACCACCGGCAACAAAGATGTGATCACCCTTGATCACATGCGCCAGATGAAAGACATGTGCATTGTCGGCAATATCGGCCATTTCGACAATGAAATTCAGGTCGGGGCGCTGCGCAATCTGAAATGGACGAATATCAAGCCGCAGGTGGATATGATCACCTTCCCGGATGATAAGCGTCTGATCCTGCTGTCCGAAGGTCGTCTGCTCAATCTCGGCAATGCGACCGGCCATCCGAGCTTTGTGATGTCTGCCTCTTTCACCAATCAGGTACTGGGTCAGATCGAGTTGTTTACCCGTGGTGAGGTGTATAAAAACGAAGTCTATGTGCTGCCGAAACATCTTGATGAAAAGGTTGCCCGCCTGCATCTGGCTAAGCTTGGCGTGAAACTGACTGTGCTTTCTGAGGAACAGGCTGCATATATCGGCGTAACACCGCAGGGACCTTTTAAGTCGGATCACTACAGATATTAACTATAGCTTAATCGACATACCAGATATTGTGACCGGAAGGATTGACATTCTTCCGGTCTTTCTTTTTGCGCGCACAGCGCTTCAATCTGATTCCCTGTGCCTGTATTGTGTTATGATTCGACAGCGCATTTTGCCGCTCAGTGGTTTCATTGAACGGCCATGATGATGCGCAATAAACATTCAGGATCGGGCGCAGATTAGCTGCAGCGTGTTTCTGAACGGGCAGAATTTTCTGCCGCTGATTTTTAAACAGTTATGAAGCAGCCTGTGCTGCGGCGGAGAATTTTAAGGCATGTCAGGTGTCGGCTCATCAGGAAATAAAGGCTCTCTCATCAGCCGCAATTTTCGCAAAGCTCTGGCCGCAGCAGCCTCGTTTTTTTCTGTTCCCTCTGTCGGTAAGGTTTTTGCCCAACCCTATGATATCGGCCGTATTCCTATGCCGGGCGGCAGTACAATCGGGCCGAATGAAGTGGTGCAATTTGCCATTGTTGTGGGGGTAACCGGAGCGGCGCTGCTTTCTGTCAGCTGGATTATCCGCAGCCGTAACCGTGTCAATCGTGAGAACAGCGCTTTGCGCGCCCGTGTGGCCGATCTCAGCCATGCAGTAACGCGCAGCGAAACTTTGCTGAACCTGAAGGACCAGCGCATTGTGGTCTGGGCGGGCGCTGAGCCTGCAAAGCGCGGTGCGCCGCAGCAGAATACGCAGACCGAAGTGCTGGGGCAATTGCCGGTTGCCAGTGGTGCGCCGCAGGATGTTGCCGTGTTTTTAAGTTTCGGGCGCTGGTTGCGTACCGATTCCGTGGTGGCACTGGAACGCGCGATTTTATCGCTGCGTGAATATGGCCGCTCTTTTGATTTTCTGGTCGAAACCAATAATGGCACGATGCTCGAAGTGCAGGGGCAGACAACCGGTGCCTATGCCATTACCCGTTTCATTAATGTTGACGGTGTTCAGGCCAGAGCGGCGCAATTGCAGGTGCAGAATAATGAATTGTCCGACACGCTGACAATGCTGCATGCTTTGCTGAACAGGCTTGATCAGACGGTCTGGACACGCGGTGTCGACGGGCGTCTGAGCTGGGCGAATAATGCCTATGTGCAGGCTGTGGGTGCGAGTGATCTCGATCAGGTACTGCAGGAAGGGCGCGAATTGCTGGGTGAGCAGGCACGCCAGAAGATTGAGCGCGAACGTGTGTTGTCGGCGGATTCTGCTGCGGCCGGTCTGAGCCATCAGCCAATGATGATGCAGGCCATGATCCAGGCCAGCCAGCCGAGCGCTTCTATTGCGACTTTCCGTGACCGGCTGGCAACTGTTATCGATGGTGACCGTCATATGCTGGATGTGGCGGAAGTGTCCTGCTCCGCCGGTTCGGCCGGTTTTGCTGCCAATATGAGTGATCTGGAGCAGGTGCGGGCAGAATTGCAGCGCACACTTCGCAGTCATGCGGAAACACTGGATCAGCTTTCAACAGCTGTGGCGATTTTTGACCCTGAAATGAAGCTGCAATTCTTCAATCAGGCTTTTGCCAAATTATGGTCTCTGGATATTGCCTATCTGGAGAGCCATCCGAGCAATGCTATGCTGTTTGACGGTTTGCGCAGCGACGGCAAATTGCCGGAACAGCCGGAATGGCGCCGCTGGAAAGAATCTATGCTTTCGGCCTATCGTGCCGTTGATCCGCAGGAGCATTGGTGGCACCTGCCGGACAGCCGCACATTGCGCGTGGTTGCGAATCCGCATCCGCAGGGCGGCGTAACATGGTTCTTCGAGAATATGACTGAGAAGTTTGATCTCGAAAGCCGCTATAATACTTTGATGAAGGTGCAGGGTGAAACGCTGGATCATCTGGCGGAAGGTGTGGCCGTGTTCGGTGCTGACGGCCGTATCCGGCTGTCCAATCCGGCCTTTGCCGAATTGTGGTCGATCCCGCCGTCAATCGCGGTGGAAGGCACCCATATTTCTGTCATTCGCAAACAATGCGAAACACTGGCGGATGACCGTTATTGGGATGAATTTGTCTCGGCTGTCACCGGTATTGCCGACAAACGCGAAGGCACGCAGGGGCAGGCGGAACTGTCTACCGGCACAATCCTTTCCTATGCCGTGGTGCCGCTGCCAAAAGGTCAGATGATGCTGACCTTTGTGGATGTGTCGGATACGGTCCATGTGGAACGTGCGCTGAAAGACAAGAATGAAGCGCTGGAACTGGCTGACCAGATCAAGAACGATTTCGTTCAGCACGTCTCCTATGAGCTGCGTTCGCCGCTGACCAATATTATCGGCTTTACCGAATTGTTACAGACACCGGGCTTTGGTGAACTGAACAATCGTCAACGCGAATATGTTGAACATATCAGCACATCATCACTGACCCTGCTGACCATTGTGAATGATATTCTTGATCTGGCGACCGTTGATGCCGGTATTATGGAGCTGGATGTCAGCGATGTCTCAGTCCGTGATGCCGTTGCCGCTGCCAGCGAACGCGTGGCGGATCGTCTGCGTGAACATAATATCGCGCTGAAAGTCGGTATTGAAGATGCCGTCACCAGTTTCCGCGGTGACGCCAATCGCGTGCATCAGGTGCTGTTCAATCTTTTGAGTAATGCAGCCAATTATGCACCGGAAGGCTCAGAGGTTTCGCTCGATATCCGCCGCCGTGATGATCATATTGTCTTCAGTGTGCATGATAATGGTCCGGGCATGCCTAAGGAAGTGCTGGATACGGTGTTCAAACGCTTCCAGTCGCACAGCAATGGCGGTCGTCGTCGTGGTGCTGGGCTTGGTCTGTCATTGGTGAAAAGCTTTGTGGAGTTGCATGGCGGTACGGTTGATATCCGCACGGCACCATCTTCCGGCACCACTGTGCTCGTCCGTTTCCCGCTGGATGCGCGTCTTTATCGTGCGGCGGCGGAATAAACCGGTTTCAGGCTATAGCTCTTCTCATAAAAATCACTATTTTTACTATGTCAGGACACGTCCGGGCATAATGCTTTAATAACGGAAGCTGGTATGGCTGATGAACAGGATAGCAGCACTCTCTATACGGTAGAGCTGGTGCTGGAAAATGAAGCCGCGATGATCCGTTTTGCGGAAGATATCGCACTGGCACTCGCTAAAGGTGATCTTGTCACTTTGAAAGGTGATCTGGGTGCAGGAAAATCCACTCTGGCGCGTGCCATCATCCGCACCATCGCCAATGATGATTTCTACGAAGTGCCAAGCCCGACTTTTACGCTGGTACAGTCCTATCCTGAATTACGGCTGCCTATAGCGCATACGGATCTTTATCGCCTGTCCTCACCGGAAGAACTGGATGAGCTGGGGCTCGATGAAGCGCTGGAAAGCGGTGCGGTGCTGGTGGAATGGCCGCAGCAGGGTGAGGGCGCTTTGCCTGCACCAACTATTGCGATCACGATTGATCATGAAGGCGATGGCCGCCGTTTGACCATGGAAGTGACAGCCAAAGCGGCACGCCGTATTTCCCGCTCGCTTGGTATTCGTAGTTTTCTCGGAAAATCAGGTCGCCATAATGTCTCCCGTCGTTATCTGCTGGGTGATGCATCACCGCGCGGCTATGAGCTGATCACCAGTGACAGCGGCACCGAAATTCTGATGAATGCACCGGCAATGCCTTATGATCCGCCGGTCAAAGACGGACGTCCGTATCGCCAGATTGCCCATCTGGCTGAGAATATGGATGCTTTCGTTGCGATGAACCGGTTGCTGTCTGAAAAGGGCTTTCGCGTTCCGGAAATGCGCGCCATCAATCTCGATCGTGGCTTTCTGCTGATGGAACATCTGGGCACGGAAGGTGTGCTGGATAGCGAAGGTAAGCCATTGGCAGA
>JAIRVW010000435.1 GCA_031253705.1 Brucellaceae bacterium | reverse complement strand
GTTATGCGGTGATGCGAATCGTTGCGGATAAAGAGCATCAAAACAGCGGAAATATCTTGGTCTGCTGCATGGCAAAAATGTCACGGCCGGTAAAAACTGCACACATTTATTTGTGATGTTTTAGAAAAACACTTTTAACACTAAATGCATTTCAATAAATAATCCTCTGTGTTCTTAAATAAATATATGTCGCTTGAAATATAACTGTGTAATTTTAAATTTGTTCTAATTGATTGTCATTATTTGTTTGAGTTGTTATTGTATGAATGTCCTGATTTTTTATACTGTTTTATTTTTATTGATATTTTACAATAATATGAGGTTTCCCCGATGAATATCTCACGGCCAATACTTTATGGCGTCAATTTAACAGATGCACAGGAATTTGAACTTGTCGATATTATCAGTAGTCACGCAGTGCGGCTTGGCTTTGAGTATTATAGTTTTGTATTGCGCATCCCTCAGTCTCTGACTCGTCCTAAAATTCAGGGTTTCGACAATTACTCCGAAAACTGGCGCGTATATTATGCGCGGAATGAATGTATTCTCACAGATCCCGCAATCCAGCAGGCTATGCGTTCGTCTAAGCCTGTAGTCTGGACTGAAAAGCTCTATCAGCAGAATAAGATATTGTGGCAGGAGCTGCGGCGTGACGGGCATTCTGTCGGTATTACCCAGTCGTGCTGGGGGCCGCAATCGATTGCCGGTTTTCTGTCTTTCAGTCGCGGCAGCGGCGCTATCAGCAAAGCTGAGCTGAGCGAACTTGAACCGGAATTACGACAGCTCAGCCTGTCCTTGTTCACACAGGTCTATGATCTTTATCATCTGGATGAGACCTATAATGCGGAAGATCAGATTATCACGCTGCGTGAGCGGGAGATTTTACGCTGGACCGGTGACGGCAAGACCGCGGAAGACATTTCCATTATTCTGAATATCACGCCGCGCACAGTGCATTTTCATATGAATAATGTGCTGAATAAACTGATCGTTTCCAACAAGGTTCATGCGGTGATGAAGGCGCATCTGATCGGCTTGCTTTGAAATAAAAACGCCGCCGCAAGATTTTCTTGCGGCGGCGTTTAAAGGGAGGATGTTAATTTTATTTATAACGTGACAGTCCGAGATCGGATGTGTCGATATCCGGTTTTTTGCCGGAGATCAGATCGGCCATAACGCGGGCAGAACCGGCAGACATGGTCCAGCCAAGTGTGCCGTGACCGGCATTGATGTAGAGATTGTCATATTTGGTGCCGCCGATGATCGGGGTTGAATCCGGTGTCATCGGACGCATGCCGGACCAGAAGGTGGCTTTGGACCGATCACCGGCACCGCCGAACAGGCCGCCGACGGAAAGTTCCAGAGTTTCGCGGCGTTCCGGCAGCAGACGGGTGATGTAATCGGTCACTTCAGCCATACCGCCAACGCGGATACGGTCGCCGAGGCGGGTAATCGCGATCTTATAGGTTTCATCGAGAATGGTGGAAACCGGTGCACGGGATTCATCCACAATCGGAATGGTGATCGAATAGCCTTTAACCGGATAGATCGGCACATTGAGGCCAAGACCTTTCACCAGCTGCGGTGTGAAGCTGCCAAGTGCTGCTACATAACGGTCAGCAGTGAAATTGCCCTTGTTGGTTTCAACCGCAACAATCTTGCCGCTGTTGAGCTGGAAGCCTTTGATGTCCACATTATAGTGGAACTTCACACCCAGATCTTCAGCCATTTTGGCCAGTTTATTGGTGAAGATGAAGCAGTCGCCGGTGCCGTCATCCGGCATGCGCAGACCGCCGGTGATCATGTGCTTCACATTGGCAAGCGCCGGTTCTGCCTTGGTGCAGCCTTCGGCATCCAGTACTTCAAATTTAATGCCGTCCTGACGCAGGCTTTCAATATCCTTGGTCATAACCGCGTCAAAATCTTTCTGACTGCGGAACAGCTGCAAGGTGCCTTTTGAGCCTTCATCATAGGTGATGCCGGTGTCATTGCGCAGTTCGGTCAGGCATTCGCGGCTGTAGTTGGAAATGCGCAGCATGCGGGCTTTGTTGATCGCATAGGCAGAGGCTGTGCAATTGGCCAGCATGGACATCAGCCAGCCATACATGGCCGGATTGCAGGTCGGGCGGAAAATCAGCGGAGAATGCTTTTTGAACAGCCACATTGCCGCTTTCTGCGGAATGCCCGGTGCAGCCCAAGGTGTGGAGTAACCATAGGAAAGCTGGCCGGCATTGGCGAAGCTGGTTTCGAGCGCCGGTCCTTCCTGACGGTCAAGCACTGTCACTTCATGGCCGGCTTTTGCCAGATAATAGGCGGTTGTTACGCCGATAACACCGCTGCCGAGTATTGTAACTTTCATGGTCTGCCTCTGTGAGAGCTTGGCTGAAATAGTGCCTTGAACAGGCTTGCTGTCGTTTCAGGCAAGAATGTCGTTGATGTAAATGCGATGATATCGGTTACCCAGAGATGTCAGAATCTCATAGGCAATGGTGCCTGCATCCTGTGCCACCTGTTCAAGCGTCTGGTGCGCGCCGATCAGTTCCACAAGACTGCCGAGCTGCAATGTGCCTTCCGGCAATGCGCTGACATCAAGGGTGATGGAATCCATGGAGACGCGGCCGATAATTGGCAGACGTACATCCCCGTAGAAAGCGGCACCTTTATTGCTTAAGTGGCGCAGCCAGCCGTCAGCATAGCCGACTGCGATAGTTGCAATGCGGGTTTCCGCCTGTGTTTCATAGCTGCCGCCATAACCGACCAGTGTTTTGGTTGGTACTGTGCGGCATTGAATAACACGTGCCTGCAAGGATACGACCGGCTGCATAGGGTTTGGCTGGTTTTCCTGCGCTGCACCACCGTAAAGCGCAATACCCGGACGCGCCAGATCGTAATGATAGCTGTTATCCATAAAAGTACCGCCGGAATTGGAAAAGGCAACAGCGTGCTTCGGCAGAAACTTCAATGCTGCCTGCATGCGTTCCAGCTGGGCTTTGTTCTGCGGGCTTTGCATATTATCACCGGAAGCCAGATGGCTGATGATAAATTTAATATCCGCGCCGTCGAGCAAAGAGAGGTCGGCGACGAGTGCCTGCAATTCCTGTTCGGAAAGACCGAGGCGGGACATGCCGGTATCAATCTGCAAAAGAGCAGGGAGTGTACAGTTCTGCGCTTTGGCTAAAGCTGTCCAGTTACGCAATTGTTCAAGGGAGTTCAGCACCGGCACAATATTGTGTGCTGCGCAAACTTCTTCGGTCTGCGGCTGCAGGCCGTTGAGAATATAGATGGTGGCATCTTTGCCGATATGCGGCTGCAGTTTCAGTGCTTCGCTTAAGTGAGCAACGAAGAAATCACGGCAACCGGCCGCATAAAATTGCGGAGCGACTTTATCGATCCCAAGACCATAGGCATCCGCTTTAACAACGGCTGCCGCTTTGGTGGGGCTGATTTTATCGGCAATGATTTTATAATTGGCGCGCAGCGCAGCCAGATCAATTGTCAGAATGCCGCCTGCAGCCAGCGCATCTATAGTATCGCAGGCTGCTACCGTTTTATCGTCAGAAAAGAACACAGACATAAGCACTTCCGCATTGTCGATGTCTGACCTTTTGTACTGCCTGTCAGAGCGCACATTGGCCGGATGTCTCTGGTACAATCCGGTATGTGTTCTGAAACCAGAGCACTGCAGAAGGGCAAACAATTTTCATAAGAGGCAGCATCGCTTCAGCGCCGGAATCTCATGCGCGAAATGCTGAGCCGTATCTCTCTCCCTATTTCGGAGTTTAATCGAATAGTCTTCGAATGTTTTTGCTATTTTTCGCAAATTATGCGATTTATAGCGAATTCAGCACGATAAAATACTGATGATTGGAATATTCTGCGTGTCGACCTTAGATGCTATTGATCGCAATATTATCCGCTGTCTGCGCCGCGACGGGCGTATGACCAATAGTCAGCTGGCCACGGAGGTTGGTTTGTCGCAATCGGCCTGTCTGCGCCGTGTGCAATTGCTGGAGACGAGCGGGGTTATTCGCGGTTATACGGCGATTGTTGCAGCGCCCGATGCCGATGATCGTCTGGTGGCGCTGGTGCGGATTACACTGGAGCGGCAAACGGAAGAATATCTCAACCGCTTTGAGGAGGCCGTGCGTCGCCATCCGGAAATTCAGGAATGTTATCTGATGACGGGGGATGCGGATTATATTCTGCGTGCCGAGGCGGAGAATACGGCGGCCTATGAGGTCATTCACAAGGAAATTCTCTCGCGTCTGCCAGGTGTAGTGCGCATTCACTCCAGTTTCTCGATCCGCAGTGTACTGCTGAGCAGAGCGCCGGTACAAGCATTTCGCCATCAAGTTGAAACAACTTGATGGATACGATAATGCGTCAGCTAAAAATTAGAGCGGTTTTGCAACG
>JAIRVW010000406.1 GCA_031253705.1 Brucellaceae bacterium | reverse complement strand
CAGGACTATGTTAAAATTATTTTCAGTACGAATCTGAGGAGATATCATACATATCAGCAGATGCTCTTGAAGTAGCGCTTTTCCAAAGCCATATAAAGAGCAAGAAAACGCCGCAACGGGTTTTCCTTCTTAACGGTCGCTTTTACCCAAGGACTGAATAATGACCAGACTGACACCTTTCTCCAGCCCGCTGCTGCTGGGTTTCGATACGATGGAAAAGACACTGGAACGGATTGCGAAATCCGGTGACGGCTATCCGCCCTATAATATCGAAAGATTGCGCAGTACTGCGCAGGATCAGGAACAGCCCGCCCCTGAAAAGCTGCGTATTACCCTCGCCGTTGCCGGTTTTTCCGATGATGACCTTGAGGTGACCACTGAAGATAATCAGCTGGTTATCCGCGGACGGCAGAGTGACGAATCCGAGCGGGAATATCTGCATCGCGGTATTGCCGCCCGCCAGTTCCAGCGCGTTTTTGTACTGGCCGATGGCATGCGCGTCGTCAGCGCAGAACTGAAAAACGGATTATTGTCGATTGATCTCGACAGACCGGAACCGGAACGCCTCGTCAAACGTATTAGTATAAACGTCAAAGAGTGATGTTCTGATGATTATAAAAGAACTGTAAAGGGTTCGTTGTTATAATCAGTCCCCCGTGCCTGCAATATTCCGTCAGGATAATTGCAAAGCACAAATGCTCTCGACAGGCAGCGTCAGGTTTGAGCTGCCAAGAAAGGAGGCCTGAAATGACTGCTGACAAACACATTTTTACCGAATTCGAATTTGCCCATCTCGGCGAAGGTGAAATCGCCTATTTGCGCAAAGTCCGCTCTGATGATCTTTCGCGCCGCTTCCCTGCTCTGCCACCAATGGCTCCGGGCATGGAGCTTTGGGCACTCTTCGGCGCCAGCGGCACCCCGATCATGCTTTCTGATATGCGCGCCACTGCACTGGCCGGAGCACAGGAACATGAGCTCCACACAGTGATGCTGCATTAAAACAGCGATTGATCAGAGTTGAATCTTACAAAACCCGCCTGTTCGATACAGGCGGGTTTTGTTTTGAGCAGCACATGATCGGCAAGCTGCCATCGAAAGCGTGCATTTCATAATGCTCCCAGCTTACCGGACAGGTTTTCTCAAGCGCAGCGTGGTAATAATAGCGGCAAACGCCCTTTATCAGCTTACCTTCCAGAGAATATTCAATATCACAATGAAAAATGCCGCGCTGCAAGCTGCAGACACGGCATTTTAAATTCATTTCAACCCTGTTTAAACCACAGAGCCGTCAGCTTTTCAGGCGGCATTGGATGCAGGCGGGGCAATCAAAAATGAATGCAGTGCCTGTGCATCAACCGTGCCGCGCAATTTGGCAACCATATCCGGATCGCGTAACAAACGCGCAATACGGGACAGTGCCTTGAGGTGATCTGCGCCTGCATTTTCAGGTGCGAGCAGCAAGAACACCAGATCAACCGGCTGGTCATCCAGCGCTTCAAAATCCACCGGCTGTTCAAGACGTGCAAAAACGCCGGTAATTTTACTGATATTCGGCAATTTGCCATGCGGTATCGCGATGCCGTTACCGACACCGGTAGACCCCAGACGCTCACGCTGAGTCACAGTTTCAAAAACTTCTCGCTCAGAAAGACCTGTGAGTTCGGCGGCCTTCTCAGCCAAGATTTGCAGCAATTGCTTCTTGGAGCTTGCCTTCAGCGAAGGGATAATCGCCCCTGGCTGAATCAGATCGCTAAGATCCATTTTCTCCATTCCTTCTCTCATGCGGAGTTATCATCTCCGTAACCGGGAGGTGCAGTGATCTACTGCCCATTCAACAGATACTCAAGTCAAATTCGCGATTCTACTCACATTTTTCACGCATGAACCCCGTATATCATTGATTTTAATCGTAAATAAAAATTAAAAAAGAATACCATACGCGCTCAGTCATGCCTGTGCTGCGGCATTCTGTTCAAGGTACACCAGTCACGCATGAATTCCTATCTCTAGATATCGTGATTAACAACGGTAAAATCAAAAGAATGCGGGATACATGGAATGTGCCCCAAATTTAACTTATATTTCAATAAGTTAAAGTACTAATAAAAACACAGTTTTTTGTGCCCGCATGCCTTGCTGATACCAAAGCATGAGTCGCAGCACCCGAAACAAGCAAAGAAATTTGCCCCGCAACTGCATCTCTGCAATTACGGGGCAGCTTTTAAAAACAATTACGCCCGTGCTGCCTGAGCCGCTTTGGACGGGTCAATCCAGCCAATATTACCGTCCGGACGACGATAAACAATATTGACCTCTTCACTGCCCGCATTGCGGAACACCAGAACCGGATGTTCTGTCAGATCAAGTTCAAACACGGCAGATGCAACACTCAGCGTGCGCAACGATACGGATGATTCCGCCACAATGGTCGGTGCGTAATCGGCCGGCAGATCCTCGTCCTCGTCGGGTGCAGGCTCCATCACGCTATAGGCAATATTCTGATGATTATTGCGCGCTGACTGTACCAGCGACCGCGACTTGAGGCGGCGCATATAGCGACGCAGGCGCGTGTCCAGCTTCTCAGCAGCTGCGTCAAAGGAAAATTGCGGATCCTGCGCCTCTGCGGACGACTGCAAAGTTGCACCGGTATCGAGGTGCAAAGTGCAATCCGTATTAAAGCGGGAACCAGATTTAACGACTGTAATTGTACCGGAATAGCCACCTTCGTAATATTTGCTAACAGCTTCACGGACACGATCTTCAATGCGGATGCGGAATGCATCGCCGATGTCCATATGTTTACCCGAAACGCGGAGACTCATGTGGCAGTACCTCGCTATATATATTCGAACACAGCAATCTAAGCACAAGCCGGCGCATTGCGCAAAGCCAACCGGCATAAAATAAAATAAACTTTAAAAGCCTTGAAAGATTAAGGTGCAGGCTCTTTGATTGCCACAATCAGCACCTATATAAGCGCCTGCTGTTTATTTATGTCGCGAAACCGGTCTTGTTAAAAATATGCTGATAAATCAAATATATCGGGAGCCCGCAGGCTCCCTCAAACAATCCGTCATCTTCAGTAAATACGAAGCGATTCCGGCGCTTACAATGTAAACTGATCGCCGAGATACAGTCTGCGCACATCCGGATTGGCAACAATCTCTTTCGGACGGCCATGGGTCAGCACCTGACCGGCATGAATAATATAAGCGCGGTCAATCAGACCCAGCGTTTCACGCACATTGTGGTCGGTAATCAGCACACCGATGCCACGGCTGGTCAGATGGCGTACCAGTTGCTGAATATCGGCAACTGCTATCGGATCCACACCGGCAAAAGGCTCATCGAGCAGCATAAAATTCGGACGGGACGCCAGAGCGCGCGCGATTTCAAGACGACGGCGCTCACCACCCGACAGGGAGATTGCCTGCGCTTTACGCAGATGCGTGATATGAAATTCTTCCAGCAATGCATCAAGTTCAACAGCACGCTTTTTGCGGTCTTTCTCGACCACTTCCAGCACCGCCTTGATATTATCTTCGACTGAGAGACCACGGAAAATCGAAGCTTCCTGCGGCAGATAGCCGATGCCAAGCCGTGAACGGCGATACATCGGCATGGACGTTACATCAAAACCGTCGATTTCAATGGTGCCGCTGTCAACCGGCACCAGACCGGTGACCATATAGAAACAGGTGGTTTTACCGGCACCGTTCGGCCCCAGAATACCAACGGCTTCACCGGCGCGCACACCAAAAGACACGCCGTTGACTACCTGACGGCCGCGATAGCTTTTGCTGATACCACGGGCAACCAATGTGCCTTTCAGGCGTGATAACTCCTGCGGCGGACGCTGCCCCTCTTCACCGGCGGTCTGCGCCTGTAAACCGGCCACTGCATCAGCGGCGGTCTCATCGGGTGCATTATCGGTTTGTGCGTTTAAAGAGGACAATAGCGATCCAGACCAGTTATCCGATGCCGGAACCGTCATAACGGTTCAGCAAAATTAAGCTCATTCGTTCAATACAGGTCAGTGCGCTATTCACGTTCATGAGTCGCTCTGACCTGCTCAGATTTTAGTTGTCTTTCGGAGACAGAATAATGGAAACGCGGCCGGACTGGCCTTTGCAGCTTTCCAGAAATGCCTTACCGGTCTGCGTATTGGCGGTCAGCTTGCAACCGGACGCAATATTGTCGCCGTCGGACAGGACAACTTTTTTACCGGTCAGCACCATGGTCTGCGCCTTGGCATCATAGGTACCGGCATCACCGGTCGCTACCTGTGTACCGGACTTCAGATAGACTTTTTCATCGACAACGATTTTCTCGATACCACCGGCATTCAGGCCCGAGCCGCTCAGACCGCCGATACCGCTTTTGGCTTTATCAGCTCCCTTGGCATCGTCTTTGTTTTTTGCGGTATAGACCTGCATGCGACCGGCGCGCAGTACAATATCACCCTGCTTCACGGAAACATTGCCGGTCAGAATGATAACGCCTTCTTTGTCGCGCACTTCCATCTTGCCGGCATCAATCGACACAGGATCTTTGCTGTCAGAGAGTTTCAGGCCTTCCATAGAAGTACCCTGCTGCGCCTGAGCCGCGGAAAGGCTCAAAGGCAATGCCAGCAAAACAGACATAAAAAGAGCAGCCAGAGGGCGCGCACCGGCAGGGCGCAGCGCAGACTTGCCCGAAACTTCATTCTGTGGGGCTGTATTCAGCCCGCCGCATGTCTGTTGCCGCATCATTTTCATTCCCTCGAAAAGCATCCTTGTTATAAATCGCAAGTTTCAGAATAACACAACAAACTTTTGAGCATATTCTTATCCTCCGCCATATATCATGGCGGAATCTGTAAACCGTCAGCGACCCTATAACAGCGGGTATTACTTATTGGTGTAAATCACTACCGCAGAAATGCAAATAGTCATCACATCATGTTTAATCAGGTTACAGGCATTACCGGCTGCGTTCACTCTGTCATAGCAACGCAGCATAACAAGATGATTACGCATCTTTTGCCTTCAGCAAACCGGTTCAGCTGCCTTTTTTCGCGGCAGAGGCGGTTTCTTCAACAGGCTCAATCGTCAGATGAACCTCGTTTTCAAACACCATCACCTTACCATGCTCTTTAACCTGCATTTTATTGGCGCGAATATGGGCGTTTTCCGTGCGGATATCGACAGGCTTATCGGTCGACATTTCGCCGCTCGACATATTCACATGGGCAGAACCGAGCTTAGCCTCCATGCCATCCGTTGTTTTGACGGTAAAGGCATCATCAAATTTCAAATTACCGTTATTGCTGTCATAAACACCGGAAAGCGCATCAATCTCGGCACTGTTTTTATCACCGACCGGTAATTGCGCTTTGATTCCCTCCAGTGCAACCACACCGGTCTGCTTGGCATCCTGCACGGCACGCACCGCCACCATCGAAAACGGACGGTTCTCTTTGGTATAACCTTTCAGCTGCGGGCCGGTCATAACCAGCTTGCCGCTTTCAGACGGATCCAGCTCGACTTTGACGGTCGAGGCCGGCGTGGCCAGAAATGTATACCATGAAAAGACGGCAGCCACACCAAGAGCAACAACCGGCAGCGCAGTCTTTAAAACGCGCACGCGCATACTGTGTCTCTTCGCAGCATGAAACACAGCGGTACTTTTTTCTGATGCTCCGAAAACCATTTTATGGTCTGACACAGTCCAAAACTCCTGAAACCGGCAATTTGCCAGCTGCCTACACGTAAGGTATTAATATTTATCAGTGAAATGCACGACTATGAAATACAGTGCGCTCAAATCGCTTTTTATTGTGGTATAAATGGGATGACATCGCGTTCAAAACAAGCTGAATGCCTGCAGAAACGCATACCGAAAATTTAGCTCAGATCACTTTTCAATGAAATGAGGTCAAAAAAAACCTGACAATACCATCTTCAGGTCTTCTTCGAAAATTATACTGCTAATAAAGCAGTTCCTATTTATGTGACGCATAAAGACTTTATATAAGCCCAAGAACGGACAAATCTCATGACTTATACTGCCGATGCAGTGCTCGAACGTCGTCGAATCCGCCGTAAGCTGACTTTCTGGCGTGCCGTTACATTGCTGCTGCTGGCGGCAATCATAATCTTCGCCGCACTGTACATCAACGGTAGCAAGTCGTCCCGCAATACCCCTCATATTGCGAAAATTTCCATCACCGGCACCATTTATAACAATGAAGAGCTTTTGAAACGTCTCAAAGATGTCGCAGACAGTGATATGGTCAAAGGTGTCATTCTTGATATCAGCTCACCGGGCGGTACCACAACCGGCGGCGAAGTGATTTATGATGCTGTACGTAAAATCGCCGATAAAAAACCGGTTGTCTCGCAAGTCGGCACATTGGCTGCCTCCGCAGGCTATATGATAGCTATCGCTTCAGACCATATCATCGCCCATAAAACCTCGATGATCGGTTCGATCGGCGTTCTGTTTCAATATCCCGACATCAGCGGATTGCTGGATAAAGTCGGCGTGAAATTTGAAACAATCAAATCCAGCCCGCTGAAGGCGGAGCCGAATTTCTTCTCGCCGGCCAGTGAAGAAGCCAAGGCCATGATCGATAACACGGTCAAAGACACCTATGACTGGTTTGTCGGGCTGGTCAAAGAACGACGCCCGATGATTACTGCTGATAAATTACCGGTACTCACCAACGGTTCGGTCTATACCGGACGACAGGCCCTGCAGCATAAGCTGATTGATGCACTTGGTGATCAGGAGACCTCAATCGCGTGGCTTGCTACCAAAGGCGTCGATAAAGAACTGCCTGTAATTGAATGGAAGCCGGACGCTTCTCCGTATAACAGCCTCCTGTCGTCGGCCGCGATGAAATTATTGTTGCGGAACATGGGCTTGTCCGAACAGGGCAGCGCTCTATTTGACGAGCAGATCGGTCAGCGTATCTTTCTTGACGGCATGCTCTCAGTTTGGCACGGTAGCAACGGAGAAAAAACGCAATAACACCTTCAAAATACGCCTGCCATTAAGGATAATGCGTATTTTCATATAGTTATGCTATGAAATATTAATAGCATCGCCATATTATTCATAATAAGCTGTCTCTGTCGTATCAGGGACAGCCCGCATACAGGTTCTGAGAATATTCTTTAAGAGCGCATCCCGAAAAGCCTGCACAGGTTAACGGATCAGATGCGCAGCATATCAAAACCGGAAGCGCACCGATCTGTGTTCAACAGCCGGATTAAGCGCTAATATTGCAGAGAGGTCGAACGCAGTGATTAAATCTGAACTCGTGCAGATCATCGCCAGCCGCAATCCGCATCTTTTCCAGCGTGACGTAGAGAATATCGTTGGTGCAGTCTTTGATGAAATTACTGAAGCTCTGGCGGAAGGTAACCGCGTTGAGCTCCGTGGTTTCGGTGCATTTTCTGTCAAAAACCGCCCTGCCCGCAACGGGCGCAATCCGCGCACCGGTGAATCGGTGGATGTGGAAGAAAAATGGGTGCCGTTCTTCAAGACCGGTAAAGAACTGCGTGACCGCCTCAATAACAGCAACGGATAATTGCTAAAATCACTGCGGCAGCAACTACCATTTCTGGGCAGTGTGAAAATCAGCACTTCAGCTATCGGGCATATTTATGCCTGATAGCGATGCTATTAAGCGGAGTGCCGCCAGAGACTTACGGATATTAAACATGACCAGCCGTTTCCTGACACTTATTATTGCGCTGCCTCTCGCAGTCATATTGATCGTGCTGTCAGTCGCTAATCGCGGTGCAGTCAGTGTTACGCTTGATCCGTTCAATCCCGGCAATCCCGCGCTGACTTATACAGCGCCGCTGTTTCTGTGGGTGCTTGGTGCTTTTCTTGTCGGCATTCTCACCGGCGGACTGCTGATCTGGTTTACGCAAGGGCGGCACCGTAAACTCGCCCGCAAACGCAAGGCGGAAGCCGATGCGCTTTTGAGCCGCGCCCAGCAGGCCGAAGCAAAGAACCTGCCGTCAGCCTCGTCACTGACCTGACCTCTGCAGCACACAAAAAACCTCCCACCCCACGCTTCGGCTGACGGAATCATCCGTGCTTTGGAAGCTGTGAGTTTTAAGTGATCAGGCTTTTTCATTAACTTCATACAGATCATGCTTGTCTCACCTGTTCAGGCGTGGGAACAATCTGTTGTTGTGAATGAAAATAAATGTCCGTGCATTGCAGGAGACAATGGGCGGCATCATAAAAGGCCTGACAAACAATGCTTCATATTTCCGCTGCTGCCGTTGATAATCTGATGACCTGGCCGGAACTGGTCGATGCGCTGGACAGCGCTTTCCGTAACGGCATGATCCAGCCTGTGCGCCACCATCATCCGGTTGAGCGCCCTGAAGGCACGCCATCCATGCTGCTGCTGATGCCTGCATGGTCTGATTTTCATAAACTTGAGGATCAGTCGCAGGGCTATATGGGCGTCAAAATCGTCACGGTCTCTCCTGATAATGGTCTGATCAACAAACCGGCGGTTATGGGCGTTTATCTGCTGCTCGACGGTATTACCGGTGAGCCGAAAGCTCTCATCGACGGCCAGAGCCTGACCCGCTGGCGCACCGCCGCCGCCTCCGCTCTTGCTGCCCGCTACCTTGCCCGCGAAGATGCTTCCCGCCTTGTGATTATGGGTGCCGGTGCAGTGTCGTCCAATCTCGCCCGCGCCCATAGTGCGGTGCGTCCGATCACCGATATTGCGCTTTGCGTGCGTAATCCGCAGCGTGCAGACG
>JAIRVW010000352.1 GCA_031253705.1 Brucellaceae bacterium | reverse complement strand
TTGTGGTAGGTGTTATTGTTATAAAGGGAAAAATCTTGAAAATTTTACTGGTTTCATCTGTAATGTTGTCTGCTGTTTCTTTAAGTGCATGTACAAGTTCGCCAACAAGCAATCCGGTGTCTGGGGCTGTCCCGGATGCTTGCGGGGCTTCTCAATATCAAAAACTTGTAGGAGGTCCGTCCTCAGCAACTATGAAATTGAAAATACCAGCAGATTCACGGCATTACGGACGTGAAGAACGGGTTGCTACCGATACACCTTCGCGTTTGAATTTTGTCCATAGCGGTACAGCAGCCGAGTCCGTTATCAATCCGAAATCTACTGTTGTGCGCGTATTTTGCGGATAATGTCTTGTTTGCTTTCAGGCAGACAAAGATAATCTTGTAGTTCAGTCAGTGCAGGCGGTTACGGTTGCGCTGACTGATTTGGTTTCCGTTCCGGTGAGCATCTAAGACAGAAATATGGTTGCGGACAGGCCGCGCATTAAGATCATAGACTATCATCACCGGCGAAAAGACGGTATTATAGCCGTATGCAAAGAAGTGCGATGTGGTGTGGCTGGACGTGGCGCGCCATTTTCCTTATAAAGCGCACATTCCGCAGGGATGATTGCGGATGCCTCGCTCTTGCTGCGCCGCATACACAATCCCTTGCCTAAATTTAAAGCAGTTTCGGGACAAAAGCGGGAACCGGTTTTCCGTTCAGAACTGCGTCAACATAAAGAGACCGAGCGGTTTTTTATTCACCATAGATGAAACCGCTCCGAAACCTGAACAGGGGTGCTATGGCCGGCCATTCACAGTTTAAAAATATTATGCACCGCAAAGGCAGACAGGATGCCATGCGGTCGAAAATGTTCTCCAAGCTTGCACGCGAAATTACCGTTGCTGCCAAGCAGGGTTTGCCTGACCCGACGATGAATGCGCGTCTGCGTCTGGCAATTCAGAACGCTAAAGCGCAGTCCATGCCAAAGGACAATATCGAACGCGCGATTAAAAAAGCTGCCGGTGCCGATTCCGAGAACTATGATGAAGTGCGCTACGAAGGCTACGGCCCGGGTGGTGTGGCCGTTATCGTCGAGGCTCTGACCGATAACCGCAACCGTACGGCATCCAATGTCCGTGCTGCTTTCACCAAATCCGGCGGTGCGCTGGGTGAAACCGGTTCTGTAGGCTTCATGTTCTCGCGCGTTGGCGAGATCGTCTATAAGCTCTCCGTTGGTGATGCTGATGCAGTTATGGAAGCCGCGATCGAAGCCGGTGCAGAAGACGTACAGTCCGATGAAGAAGGCCATGTAATCATCTGTGCTTTCGAAGATCTCGGTGAAGTATCCAAGGCGCTTGAAGCAGCGTTGGGTGAAGCCGAATCCATCAAAGCCGTCTGGAAGCCGCAGACTTCTGCTCCTGTTGATGAAGAAAAGGCACAGTCCGTTCTGCGCCTGATCTCGACGCTGGAAGATGATGATGATGTGCAGAACGTCTACGCGAATTTCGAAGTCAGCGAAGAAGTGCTGGCGAAGCTGAGCGTATAATTCAGCATCATTGCTCATTATAAAAACCTCCGGCAGCTGACGTTGCCGGAGGTTTTTCTTTTTGTGCCATATAATCGTCCTGTTGACCTTGGCAGGTAAAATCCGGAAACTAAATTGCTAGAGCATTTCGCAGTCAAGTTGCATCAACTTGACGTCGGGATAATGCGACCACAAAAAACTAGAGCGAGCGCTACGATCCAACCGGAGCGTAACCGCTCTGGAGCATTCCGGAGTTAACTGCCTTTGATGTCTGCCCGTGAGGACGGGTTGGCAAAATTTTAAAGCAGGTCACAGGCGGACACCGTTCCGCACACGGATACGGGAGAGTGATTTATGCACAGACCGATTGCTGTATTTGATGCCGGTATCGGCAGCTATGCTGTGGTTGCGGAAATCCGCAGCCGGTTACCGCAGCAGGATATTGTTTATTTTGCTGACCGCGCCAGTTTTCCCTATGGCGGAAAGAGCCGTGCAGAGCTGATGCAGGTGATGCGCCGCACGATTGATTATCTCTCGGGCTTTAACCCTTCTGCCATTGTGATTGCTTCCAATGCGCCGTCGATTATGGTGCTGGAAGAGCTTAGTCAGGATATTCATCTGCCACTTTTCGGTGTCTATCCGCCTTTACGTGAAGCATGGGGCTTATCGCATAGCGGACGTGTCGGGATTATGGGTGTGCAGTCGCTGGTAGAGAGCCCGATGATCAGTGAATTCGTGGCTGAAAACAGCGCCTATAGCGATCGTGTGGCGCTGATCAATGCCTCGCCGATGGTGGAGCTGGTGGAATCAGGAGAGTTCCTGTTTGCGCCGGAAAAGACGCAGGAAGCGGTGGAAGCGTTTTTGGCGCAGGTTTTTGCCAAATATCCGGATATTGATGTGCTGACATTATCCAGCACACATTTGCCGTGGCTGCGCCGGTTTTTTGAAAATGCCCGTCCGCAGTGTCATTTTCTCGATCCGGCTAAAGATATGGTGTCTCGGATCGGGCAGGGGACAAAAGGGCAGGGTAAAATCCGTGCGCTGGTGACAGAGGATGAGCGCTATGATCTGGCGACATTCCGCCGGATGCTCAATGCCATAGGCGTGGATATTCCGCTGGAGCCGGTGCGGCCTTATTAAGAGGCTTATTGGTGAAAACGGCAGGCATAAAAAAAGCTCCGCAATGCGGAGCTTTTTTTATTCTTATCAAGAAGCCGGGAATTAGATACCCAGATTGCCGAAGCGGTTCTTGAACTTGGTAACGCGGCCACCGCGATCCATCAGCTGCTGGTTGCCGCCGGTCCATGCCGGATGGCTCAAAGGATCGATATCGAGGTTCATCGTATCGCCTTCTTTACCCCAGGTGGAGCGTGTGAAGTATTCTGTACCATCGGTCATTACAACTTTGATGGTGTGGTAATCCGGATGAATGTCTGCTTTCATAGTCAGCTTCCTGAAAGGTTTATGGCATTTAGCCACGCTCCGGCCATCA
>JAIRVW010000345.1 GCA_031253705.1 Brucellaceae bacterium | reverse complement strand
CGATGGCCGGTATGGATAAAGCCTTCGGTACGCATATGATCGAGCATGGCGATCATCGGTTCCCAGAAATGATTGATATTGGCAAAAACCATCGGCTTTTTATGATGGCCGAGCTGTGCCCAGGTCATCATTTCCACGATTTCCTCAACGGAGCCGATACCGCCCGGCAGAGTGACAAATGCATCCGAGCGTTCAAACATCAGCTGTTTGCGCTGGTGCATGTTCTCGGTGATGATCTGCTCGTCCAGCATCTCATTCGGTTTGCCGTCGGCTTCTTTATTGAGAAGGAAGGTCGGGATAATACCGGTAACCTTGCCGCCGGCCTTGTAAACGCCTTCAGCAACAGCGCCCATAATTCCCTTTGTACCGCCGCCATAAATCAGGCGAAGGCCGTTTTCTGCAATGGAGCGGCCAAGAGCCAGTCCTGCTTCCCGATAGACGGGATTATTGCCGGTTGAAGAACCGCAATAGACACATATTGATCGAATCTTGCTCATATTATCTTTTTCGCGCGCGGGCTGTTTGTCGTCAAGTTTTCTGAGGCTGTTTAACAGGTAAAATCCGCCTGTAATCAGCGGCTTTCATTACGCTATGGAAAATCTATAAAATTCAGATGCTTGTGCGGGTATTTAGCATTGTAGCTCATAATAACGCGCAATATGTGACAAGAATTTCGGCGCTGATATGTGATATTCTTGCTGAGACAATAAAAACACGCTAGTTGTTAGGGCATGTGCGGCTTATACATTTGGATTTATAAGCAGACACAACATGTTATAATATTTTTTTAAGCTCGGTGTTAAAAGGGGCGACCCCGAATGCAGAATAGTCGTTATGCGCTTGCCGGTTTTGCTGCCGTCGTTATCGTCGGCGGTCTTGTTGCTTATTGCAGTATGGCGCCGCAGAAAGCGCAGCCTCCGCAGCAGGCACCGGCCTCACAGCCGGCAAACAATGACAAGCCTGCAGACATTGCACCGGCAGCGGATACAAAACCGGAAGCCGCGCCTGAAGTGAAATCTGAGACCAAGCCTGCCGATGTCAAACCGGCTGAACCGGAAAAAGCGGCTGTTGTGCCTGCAGTTACAGTGCCGGTTTTTGATGTCCTGCGTCTGGAAGGCAATGGTTCTCTGGTCATCGCCGGTAAAGCCGCGCCGAATTCTGTGGTTGACGTAATTTCCAAAACCCGCGTGCTTGGTTCTGCCACAGCAGGGGAGAATGGCGATTTCGCCATCATTCTCGATGAAGCGCTGAAGAGCGGTGACTATCAGCTGGTATTGCGCGCAACGGCACAGGATAAATCTGTCGCCACCTCGCAGCAGACTGCAATCCTGTCGGTTCCGGCAACACCGGATGGTCAGGTTCTGGCTCTGGTTGAAGAACCGGGGCAGGCCAGCCGTATGATCACCACACCGCAGGCCAATGGTGCGGCGCAGCAACCGGCAGATAATGATGTGCCGGTGGCACAGCACGGCAATAATACACCTTATTCTGTTTTGCCGCCGCAAAGCGTGCAGGGCGGCTCGACGCCGGAAAATACAGCAAGTGCCGTGAATATCGCCGTGGAAGCGGTGGAGATTGAAGGGCGGATAGTCTTTGTTGCCGGTCATGCAAGCGGTGGCCAGTCGGTCAATGTGACGGCCAATGATACGCTGCTCGGTACTGCACTGATCTCGCCGGAAGGGCGCTATCTGGTGCAAACCCAGCAGCCGCTTGCTGTGGGCGATTATATCATCCGCGCTGATCTGATGGATAAGAACGGCAAGGTGCTGGCAACGGCGCGGGTTCCGTTCCGCCGTGAAGCCGGTGAGAATATTTCGGCTGTTGCACCAAGCATCAGCGTTCAGCCGATGCAGGAGGAAGCGCAGGCGCAGCCTCTGGAAAAAGCTGAAGGCTCGGTGATTATCCGCAAAGGCGATAATCTCTGGACGATTTCCAAGCGCACTTATGGCAGCGGCACGCGCTATACAACAATCTATCTGGCGAACAGCGATCAGATCAAAAATCCTGATCTGATCTGGCCGGGACAGGTTTTTGTTATGCCGAAAACCCCGCTGAGCGATCAGGATGTGAAGCAGAAGCTGCCGTGAGGCAGCTCTGCTGCGGGCTTGTTCAGGCCGCTTCACAACATTGTGCAGGAGTTTTGTTCGTATCGTGCCTCCGGACATGGTAGGACAGAGAAAAGTCCGCAGACAGACCTGCGGCAGCAGATATGCTTGAAGAATAAAGACGACGGCAGCAGGTCGTCCGTGGCGTTAAAAAAGACATTATGAAAAAGCAAAAAACAGTCTCGGCAGAATCCGGTCAGACCCTGAAAACACTGGCAAAACTCTGGCCTTATATGTGGCCGAGCGAGCGCCATGATCTTAAAATGCGGGTTGTCTGGGCAACCTTCTATCTGGTCATCGCCAAATTCGTGCTGATGCTGGTGCCTTATTTCTTTAAATGGGCAACCAATGCGCTGGACGGTTCTTTTACGCCGGAAAGCTGGGTGCCGCAGATTTTTGTCGGCGCTTTGATGCTGGTCGTTGCCTATAATCTGGCGCGTATCATTCAGGCGGGGCTTAATCAGCTGCGCGATGCGCTGTTTGCCCGCGTCGGGCAATATGCCGTGCGCCAGCTGGCCTATCGCACTTTCGTGCATATGCATAAATTGTCGCTGCGTTTTCATCTGGAACGGCGCACCGGCGGGCTGTCCCGTGTGATTGAGCGTGGTGTCAAAGGTATTGAAACCATTGTGCGTTTCACTATTCTTAGCTCGGTGCCGACCCTGCTGGAATTTGCGCTGACTGCTGCGATTTTCGGTTTTGCCTATGGTGTGAGCTATCTGATCGTGGTCGCGGTAACGGTCTGGCTCTATATGTGGTTCACCGTCAAGGCGAGTGACTGGCGTATCAGTATTCGCCGCGAGATGAATGAATCCGACACCGATGCCAATACCAAGGCGATTGACTCGCTGCTCAATTTTGAAACGGTCAAATATTTCGGTAACGAGGCCATGGAAGCCGAGCGCTATGACCGCTCGATGGCACGTTATGAAAAAGCAGCCACCCAGACATGGACATCGCTTGGCTGGCTGAACTTTGGTCAGGCTGTGATTTTCGGCGTTGGTATGATGATCCTGATGGTGATGTCTGCCCGCGAAGTACAGGCCGGAACCCATACACTCGGCGATTTCGTCTTCATCAATGCACTGTTGATGCAGCTGTCGCTGCCGCTGAATATGATCGGCTTTATCTATCGTGAAATCCGCCAGGGTCTGACAGATATTGAGCAGATGTTTGATCTGCTCGAAGTGGAAGAAGAGGTTAAAGACAAGCCGGATGCACCGGCGCTGGCCGTCTCGCAAGGCGCTATCCGCTTCAACAATGTCAGCTTTGCCTATGATCCGTCCCGTCCGATCCTGCGCAATATCAGCTTTGAAGTGCCGTCGGGTAAGACCATTGCTATTGTCGGCCCGTCCGGTGCGGGTAAATCGACGATCTCCCGTCTGCTCTATCGTTTCTATGATGTGCAGCAGGGCTCGGTGACGATTGACGGGCAGGATATCCGTGATGTGTCGCAGGTCAGCCTGCGCCATGCGATTGGTATGGTGCCGCAGGATACGGTGCTGTTTAATGATACAATCGCTTACAATATCCGCTATGGTCGTCCGTCGGCGACTGAGGAAGAGGTCGAACAGGCGGCAAAGCTGGCGCAGATCGACCGTTTCATTCAGCTGCTGCCGGAAGGTTATCAGTCGATGGTTGGTGAGCGCGGGCTGAAGCTTTCGGGTGGTGAAAAGCAGCGTGTGGCGATTGCCCGTACTATTCTCAAAGCCCCGCCAATCCTTATTCTCGACGAGGCAACCTCGGCGCTGGATACGGCAACAGAACAGGATATTCAGCAGTCGCTGGATCTGGTCAGCCGTGACCGCACTACACTGGTGATTGCCCACCGTCTGTCGACCGTTATCAGTGCCGATGAAATTATCGTGCTCAAAGACGGACAGATTGCCGAGCGCGGTACCCATCGTGACCTGCTGGTGCAGGGCGGTCTTTATGCATCAATGTGGGATCGTCAGCGCGAGGCCGATGAGGCGGAAGCCCGTCTGCGTCAGGTTCGTGAAAATGACGAGCTGGGCGTCGTGATCCGCGGCGCGCCTGCCGGAGAATGACATAACCGGAACTATCCATTATGATGGCAGGCAGATATTCATTATCTGCCTGTTCTTGTGTGCAGACACGAAGAATAGCGGTTCGGCCGGACTATATCTGAACCGTTTTGATTCCGGTTATGCGTCAGAGGCAAAAATCCGGAAAGGGGCTTCCGGTCATTTTCTGTCTGCTTTTTGTCAGCAGAAAGCACGAATATGATCAAATTTAATGCGCTGATTGCGCTTAATCATTTTAAACGCTGTAACTTTGCGTTATTGAAGCGGAAAATCTGAGGAAAACCGATGAGCCTGTCCGATACCATTCGCAATACTTTTGTTCCCATCCACCGTGAGGGATATCCGTTCATTGCAGCATTCTTTGTTATCTCACTGCTGCTGGGCTGGTTGTGGGCACCCCTGTTCTGGGTGGGCTTGGTGCTGACCATCTGGTGCATCTATTTCTATCGTGATCCGATACGTATTACACCGCAGGATGACAAGCTGGTTATCAGCTCCGCAGACGGCAAGATTTCAGCGGTCGGCATGTGCGTGCCGCCGGCAGAACTGGATCTGGGCTCCGAGCCGATGCTGCGCATCTGCGTATTCATGAATGTGTTCTCGGTTCACATCAACCGTGCGCCGGTGCGTGGTAAGATCACTGCTGTGATGCACCGCCCAGGTAAGTTCCTGAATGCGGAGCTGGATAAAGCCAGCACCGAGAATGAGCGCAATTCTGTGCTGATCGAAAGCGCAAACGGCACCGTTGCTGTGGTGCAGATCGCCGGTCTTGTTGCCCGTCGTATTGTTTGCTGGTCGAAATCCGGTGAAGACCTGTCGACTGGTGAGCGCTTTGGTCTGATCCGTTTTGGTTCGCGCAATGATATCTATCTGCCTAAAGGCGCTGTTGCCCGCGTTGCTGTAGGCCAGACGGCTGTGGCAGGTGAAACCGTTCTGGCAGAGTTTGACGAAACGCGCACTGCGCCAACCGTGCGGATTGCCTGATGCTTGAAGCACCTTTTCCGCCGCTTGACCCGAATGGCAATACAGAGGGGCGCGGTCCGCGCCTTTCTGAAATTCCGATGCGGATTGTCATTCCCAATCTGATTACCGTGCTCGCGATCTGTGCGGGCTTAAGCGGTATCCGTCTTGCCATTGAGCATCGTTTTGAACAGGCCGTAGCCATGGTACTGCTGGCGGCCTTTCTTGATGGTATTGACGGACGGATTGCACGGCTGCTGAAAGGGTCTTCCAAATTCGGCGCCCAGATGGATTCTCTGGCCGATATCGTCAATTTCGGCGTGGCTCCGGCATTGGTGCTCTATCTGTTCATGCTGGATCAGGCCGGTTCTTTCGGCTGGATTGCAGCACTGATCTATACGATTGCCTGCTGTTTGCGCTTAGCGCGTTTTAACGTCATGCTGGAAGATCCGAACCAGCCTGCATGGCAGGGCAATTATTTTGTCGGTGTACCGGCACCGGCCGGTGCGATGCTGGTGCTGCTGCCGGTTTATTCCGGTTTCCTTGGCGTGTTGCCAAGCAAGGCTCTGGCCTATGGCACAGCAGGCTTTACCATTGTGATTGCATTTTTGCTGGTCAGCCGTCTGCCGGTTTATAATGGCAAGACGGCAGGCAGCTTTATCCGCCGCGACTTTGTTGTACCGCTGATCCTCGGTGTGGTGATCTATGCCGGTTTCCTGATGAGCTTCACATGGCAGACACTGACCCTGACCGCATTGGGCTATCTGCTGTTCCTGCCGTTCAGCGCTATGGCGTGGAAACGCCGTATGAGTGCAGAACGTGCGAAAGCAGCGGACAATCAGGCCTGATACGGTTCAGACTGTTCAGATTGAAAAGCCCCTCAGTGAGGGGCTTTTTTATTGAGCGCATTAAACAATCTGACTGAGTACAAAATCAGCTCTGGCTTCAACACCGGCCTTTGGCAGTTCCAGCAGAGTGAAACCATAGGCGCGATAGGTTGCGGCCATGGCATCGAAGGTGCGCTTTGCCTCCTGCAAGGATTGCTTGCGCTCTGTATCGCCCTGATAAATCTCTGGCCAGTGCGGAGCAATAAAGACGGTTTTATTGTAGCTGTACTGCTGCACAGCCTGATGCACATGTTCCGGCACAGGTAGGCCGGAGAGCGTGAGATAACCGGCAATGTCGGCCATGCCGCGGTCAAAGAAGTAAGGCTTGTCCGCGGCAGTCTCTGAGGCCAGTAAATGCGAGCGCATTTCCCATGACAGCATGAGTTCCGCGAAAAAGGCCGGATCGAGCCATGGCAGCGCTTTGCCGCCGATCCTCACCTGATCCTGAATAATGTGACGCCCTGCCTCCTGACTATGCAGATAGCCGCGTTGGTGCAGTGCATTGAGCAGCGTGGTTTTGCCGGAGCCCGGACCACCGGTAATAATAGTAAAATGATCCATGACAGATCCTTCTGTTATATGGAGATTTAAAGATTTGGAGCATTCTCAAGGGGAAAGGGCGGCGGAATAAAGCAGGCCGTGCTGGGGTGCAGGCAGAAAAGAAAAAGGCCGCAGGATAAAATAATTATGTTTTAAAAACTCAGGCGCAAATCAGCGTCTGAGTCAAAAAGTGGCTGGCCGGACTGCAAATGATGATTTCGAGAACCGGAGCGCAGCGTACTGTTCGTACGTGAGCACCGGAAGCGCAGAAATTGCCATTGGCAGTCCGGCCAGACGATTTTAGACCAGATGCTTACGAAGGCATATGGTATTTCAGGAACTTATCCTGACGCACATCATAGAGCTGACCGGTAATGGTCAGGGCAGGATCGGCCAGCTGCACGATTTTAGCGGCCACGTCCGCCGGATGCGGCAGTGTTTCAGGATCTTCACCTGGCATAGCTTTGGCGCGCATAGCAGTGCGGGTTGCACCCGGATTAACGGAATTCACACGCAGCGGCATTTGCTGGGTTTCTTCCGCCCACGAGCGCCCCATGACTTCCAGTGCAGCCTTGGAGGCGGCATAGGGAGCCCAGAATGCGCGTGCCGTATGGGCAACGCCGGAAGACATCAGAATGGCACGTCCTGCATCGGAGCGACGCAGCAGCGGATCAACCGAGCGGATCAGACGCCAGATACTGATGAGATTGGTATTGATAACATTGTCAAAGACTTTGGCTTCAACATGACCGACCGGAGAGATCGTGCCAAGCACACCGGCATTGGCAACCAGAATATCCAGCTTGCCCCAGCGGTCATTGATGGATGAGCCGAGCAGATCAAGCGCAGGCATATCTTTCAGATCGAGCGGTACCAACGTGGCGGTATTGCCCATTGCCTGAATTTCATCATCCAGTTCTTCAAGGCCGCCGACAGTACGGGCAACGGCAATCACATGGGCGCCGCGCTTTGCCAGTTCCAGTGCCAGAAAATAACCGATGCCGCGGGATGCACCGGTAACCAGTGCCGTGCGTCCGCTCAGATCAAAGCTCATAAGAATCCACCCGTTTCAGTCTTCATAATCATAAGGCGGTTACGTTGCCGCAACCGCCTCATTTGATCTTAGCCGTTGCTGGAGAGCAATGCAAAATTATGAATATTCGACAATTCCTCCTGATCAACCAGACGGGTCGGATAATCCCCCGTGAAGTAATGATCAGTGAATTGCGGTGCTTTCGGATTACGCTTCTCACCGCCGACTGCCTCATAAAGACCGTCAATGGAGAGGAATTCCAGCGAATCCGCACCGATATAATCGCACATTGCCTGCAGATCAGGATATTGATTGGCCAGCAGCTTGTCTGCATCCGGCGTATCAATACCGTAGAAATCCGGATGATGGATCATCGGGGAGGCCACACGAATGTGCACTTCCTTGGCACCGGCATCGCGGATCATGCGCACGATTTTCATCGAAGTGGTGCCGCGCACGATGGAGTCATCCACCAGCACAACGCGTTTGCCTTCAATGATGGCACGGTTGGCCGAATGTTTCAGCTTCACACCCAGAGCACGGATCTGCTGGGTCGGCTCAATAAAGGTACGGCCGACATAGTGATTGCGGATAATGCCGAGTTCAAACGGAATGCCGCTCTGTTGTGCATAGCCGATTGCCGCCGGTGTGCCGCCATCCGGTACAGGCACGACAACATCTGCTTCAATCGGGGCTTCTTTAGCCAGATTGATACCGGCATTTTTGCGCGCGATATAAACATTGCGGCCGCCGACAACGGAGTCAGGACGGGCAAAGTAGACAAATTCAAACAGGCAGAGGCGTTCCGGCTTGCGGTTCTGCGCTTTAATAGATGTTGTGGTGATGGAACCGTCTGCTTGAGTTTCGCAGACGATGACTTCGCCGTTTTCAACATCGCGGATATATTTCGCGCCGATAATGTCGAGTGCACAGGTTTCCGAACAGAAAATTGGCTTGCCGTCGAGTTCACCCATGACAAGCGGGCGGATACCGACAGGATCACGCGCTGCAATCAGTTTGGTGCGGGTCATGGCGAGAATGGCATAGCCGCCCTCGACCTGACGGATCGCATCGACAAAACGGTCGCTGGATGAGGCAAGACGCGAACGGGCGATTAGATGCAGCACGACTTCAGAATCGGAAGTTGACTGGCAGATCGCACCGGAGGCAATCAGATGACGGCGCAGGCTCAGACCATTGGTGAAATTGCCGTTATGGGCAATCGCAATACCGCCGACTTCCAGTTCGGCAAACAGCGGCTGCACATTGCGCAGCACGGTTTCACCGGTAGTGGAGTAGCGCACATGGCCGATTGAAAGATTGCCTGGCAGCTGTTTCAGTGTCGCCGGATTGGTGAAGTGGTCGCCGACCAGTCCCATATGGCGTTCTGAGTAGAAGCGCCCCTCATGGAAAGACACGATACCGGCGGCTTCTTGACCGCGATGCTGCAGGGCGTGAAGGCCAAGTGCAGTCAGCGTGGCGGCATCCTCATGGCCGAGAATGCCAAAGACGCCGCATTCTTCATGCAAGGCGTCTTCATCAAAGGAAAAACGGGAAGAATTATGAAGCGGTTCTGCGCCGCCGTTCTCTCCGGCCGGAGAGAGGCTGACCATTTGAGAATGGTCCTGATTAGCAGGGGCGGTTTCACCGGAATGACTGATCATAGCCGCTGGGCCTTTCGATTGCAGAGCAACAAAAATGCTCTCTATCATAAGAGTGCTTTTGCTGCATAGTCCCTAAAACCTGAAAGGTTTCGGGTGCAGAACCATGCAGAAGTAACAATTCAGAGCATTGCGCTTAAAAATGCTGCTCTGGTGAAAAGTCAAAGATCGGCATCAGGTATGAAACAGTTTTAAGCGGCATTTGCATTGGCTGCCGCTCATTGGGAAGAAAACCTCCCTTACAGACACTGTTCCCCTGTGCGTCTTGGTTTGCCGTCTTTTATTTTTGTCTCTGATTTTCAGCTTCATATATGGCGGTTAGCCCTGAGACACAACAGGTCTGCGCAGGTTTTAAACAATAGCACAATTTGGTCGCAGGCTGGGCGGTTTATTTTATCACTTGTGAAAATTGAAATCCTGAATTAATAAACCGAGCATTCAGTCTATTTTAGAGGTGCGCTATGCGCGTGATAGATCCTGATAAATATCAGGCTAAGAAACAGATGATTTTGGATGCGGCGAAAACCTGCTTCGCGGAGCAGGGCTTTCACCAGACCAGCACCGCCCAGATATGCACGGCGGCGGGTATCAGTACCGGCAATCTGTTTCATTATTTTGCGAATAAAAAAGCGATTATTGCCGCTATTGTTGAAGAAGACCGGCAGCAGACACAGGATTTTGTCGCGGCATTGCGCCAGCAGGATGATCTTCCGGCTGCATTGGATTCCTTTTTCGATGTGGTGCTGGATGTGGCAGGCGACAGAATTCTGTCTGCACTGGCACTGGAAATTGCCGCTGAAGCAGGGCGCGATGCGGAAATCGGCGCTTTGTACCGCCTGAGCGATAAAGTGATGTGTGGCGAGCTGGAATATCTCATCAGCCTCGGCATGGAGCGCGGCCAGATCGGCCGTCAGTTTCCGGCACAAACGGCGGTTCAGTGTCTGATGGTGATTGTGGACGGTATTTTCAGCCGCGTGTCGCTTGATCCGGACTTCAAACCGCAGAAACAGCGCGATGCACTGAAATCTATGCTCTGGGGCGTGCTTGGGCGCACCGGCGGTGCAGGAGAAAAGCTATGACAAATAGTTCTTCTGCGCAGAAGGCTGTGCGCATTGCTGATGTCGATGCACTTCGCGGTTTTGCGCTGCTTGGTATTTTGCAGGTCAATATCATGGCTTTTGCTTCGGTTTTCTACGGATTACCGACGGGAGAGCCGGAGCAGAGCATCGGCTTTAATGATCTGGTGCATCTGTTCATCTCGGTTATTTTCGAGATGAAATTCTATCTGCTGTTCTCTTTCCTGTTCGGTTATAGCGTGACGCTGCAAATGCAATCGGCTGTGCGGGCAGGAGAGGCGTTTGTACCGCGCTTCCTGCGCCGTCAGGCGGGGCTCTGGATTATCGGCCTTCTGCATGCTGTGCTGTTGTTTCATGGTGATATTCTCACCACCTATGCGGTGCTTGGCGTGATCCTGCTGATCTGGCGTCATAAGTCTGACCGCGCACTTGTGAAAAGTGCTGTATGGCTGATTGGCATAACAGCCCTGTTATGGGCGCTGCTCGGCATGCTGCAATGGATGGCATCCGACGTGCAGGATCCCGCACAGGATATTCTGAACGCACAATATGCATATACGGCCTATAGCGGCGGTTTCGGCAGCGTGGTCATGCAGCATATCAATGAGCTGAAAGTCATGTGGGTTATTTTGCTGCTGATACAGGCACCATGTGCACTGGCAATGTTTTTGCTCGGTTTTCTGGCGGGAAGACATCAGTTTCTGGCGCAGCCGGATCAGTATCGCCCTTATCTGAAACCGGCATTAAAAGCCGGTCTGCTGATCGGCCTGCCTGCCTCTGTCATCACGGCGCTGACTGCATTGCTGGCAACCGGCACGCAT